>SKWY01000070.1 GCA_007128675.1 Deltaproteobacteria bacterium
CGAACCTGCGGCTAGTCGTCTCCATCGCGAAGAAGTACACGAATCGCGGGCTTCAGTTCCTAGATTTGATTCAGGAGGGGAACATCGGCCTGATGAAGGCGGTGGACAAGTTCGAGTACAAGCGAGGCTACAAGTTTTCTACCTATGCGACTTGGTGGATCAGGCAGGCCATCACTCGAGCCATCGCCGATCAAGCGCGAACCATAAGAATCCCGGTTCATATGATCGAGACGATCAACAAGTTGATAAGGACGAGCCGATACCTAGTGCAGGAGCTTGGCAGGGAGCCGACTCCCGAGGAGATTGCCGAGAAGATGGAGATGCCTCTGGACAAGGTTAGAAAGGTTCTGCGCATAGCGAAGGAGCCCATCTCTCTGGAGACCCCGATAGGCGAGGAGGAGGACAGCCACCTGGGAGACTTCATCGAGGACAAGGCGGTGACCTCACCCTCGGAAGCGGTCATCAACATGAACCTCGCCGAGCAGACGAGAAAGGTCCTCGCGACCTTGACCCCCAGAGAAGAAAAGGTTCTGCGCATGCGCTTTGGCATTGGCGAGAAGAGTGACCATACTCTCGAGGAGGTCGGCCAGGACTTCGAGGTCACAAGGGAGCGAATTCGTCAGATTGAGGCCAAAGCTCTGCGCAAGCTTCGTCATCCCAGCCGCTCCAAGCGTCTCAAGAGCTTCAGTGAAGATACCCCCACCTCCTGACGCGGGGTTCCTTCGATCCGGGCAAGCCTAGGACTCGACGCCGCAATGCGCCGAAGGCGCAGGCTACTGAATGATGCGGGCTCCCAGCCCGCTACCATTCGGCGCGAGGCCGGAGCGCCCGAGGAGGAGGCAGCGCGATGCCACCTGTTACACCAAGGGGATGAGTGGGCCCGCCAGGACTCGAACCTGGAACTTACCGGTTATGAGCCGGCGGTTCTGACCAATTGAACTACGGGCCCTACGCATTCCTTGCTACCTTCGGACGCTTGGAAAGGCAAGCCCCTATCCTCTTTGCGGGTTCTATTCGGCTCCATTCCAACACGTGGGGATCGATCAGCGAGCGCGGCCCATGGATACGATTGGTCGAATTCAACCTCGAGGGCTTGATCCCGAAGCCCGGCAGCCGTATAAGGCCGATTGCCATGCGGTACGGCCCCAGGATCAGAATGAGATGGTGCGCGACGAGGTTCGCTCTTCGACGTGGCGGGCATCAACATCGTTCCCCCGAGGCCGCCGCGACATCAGAGACCATAAAGCGCTCGGAACCGAAAGGTTCCGAGCGTTTTGTTTTTTTGGCGTATGACGCAAATGGAGGCAGGCAGAGTGGCTAACGGCACTACGGCTCTAATGGAGCTACAGGCAGTAGATTTGGACATACGAAAACTCGAACAAGCCGCGTCAGGATACCCAGCCCGCCTGCAGGAGATCGAAAACGACCTGGGAGGGGACAGGGCCGCCAGTGATCAAAAGCAGGCAGAGCTCGATGAGATTGACTCCCAACGCAGGCTCATCGAAACGCAGATTCAGATGCATAAGGAGCAGATTCGAAAGTGGGAGTCTCGCCTAACGGATATCAAGACTCCAAGAGAGTACGCGGCGCTGTCTCGAGAGATCGATATTGCGAAGAAGGGTATTCGCAACCAGGAGGAGGAGATCCTCAATCTAATGGAGCAGGCCGAGGCTCTGAACAGTGAGATTGAGCTGATTGAGCGAACCATCCTCGAGAAGGAAAAAGGCTACGAGGCAGAGAGGACGGAGCTTCGACAAAAGCTCTCCATGCTCGAGAAGGATCGAGAGACACTCGCGGCAAGGCGTGAGCAGGTCGTGAAGGGAATAGATCGTTCCCTTTTGTCTACCTATGAGCGCATTCGCTCTCGTCGCGGCGGAATCGCAATGGCCGCCGTGCAGCCTGGTGGAGCCTGCGACGCTTGTCGCCTACGCATCCCACCGCAGCTCTACAATGAGCTCGTTACCGGTAGGGGCGCCGAGCTGATTCAATGCCCCAGCTGCCATCGCATTCTCTATATCGCCGTGGCCACCGATTCCAATGACGACGGCGATGCCAAGGATGCGGGGATGGCACGCACGTGAACATGGCCTCGAGCCATGAGAGGGAAGCCGCCGAGCTTCTCTTGGCGTTAGCAAGGGAGAGCACGCTAGAGAAAGCTGTTGCTTCGATAGAGGGATTGACGGTCAACAAAGCAAGGGATTTGCTTTGCTGGGCGGCGAAGACTCTGAGGGAGCGGCAGCCCGTCTCTACTGTTACGCAGGATTCGAAGAGTTTCGTGAAGCCAGAGTCCAAGACTCCTGCGCTTGGAACTCTTCGAGTGTTCTCCGATGGAGCGGCAAGGGGAAACCCTGGGCTGGCCGGTGCGGGAGCTTTGATCCTCGATGAGAGCGGTGAGGTAGTCGACAGCCTGCGCCGTTTTCTTGGTACCACGACGAACAATGTGGCCGAATACGAGGGAGTCATTCTAGGGCTCGCGCGCGCGCTGGACCTAGGGGCCAAAAGGGTCGAGCTGTACTGCGACTCCGAGCTTCTCGTCCGCCAGATATCGGGCCGCTACAAGGTGCGCGCGGCTCACCTTAGGCCCCTGTTCGAGACCGTCACGGAACTGCTTAGAGAATTCGACAGCTATTCGCTTCGTCATGTTCCACGGGAAAAGAACGCTGAAGCCGACGCTCTCGCCAACGAAGCGATTGACGATCGTGCTGATGAGATGCTCTCCGATTAGGCATTACTCGGTCATCGGGTGTCGCATGCCTTGTGCCTAGGCGAGAAATCGCTCGGCTGAATCGGTGTGTCGTGGATGGACTCATGCATCGTGTTTGCCGTGCGCCGGTTACGTGACCATGCCCGGCCCACTTCTTCTCGTGTCTTTCATCTACATACACCGCGCTGGGCGCTCCTCGTCCCGAGTCACAGCATCTGCCTTGGGAGAGAAGAGGTCTTCGGGAGCCGTCCTGTAAGCCGGATTCTGTACCCTGATGGGTGGTGGACATTCATCTGGGAGCGCCGTTGCCGCCGCCCTCTTGCGAGCTTACCCGGAGGCAAGGAGCGGGCAACTCCCCGCGGTATTCACCGCCTGCCTCCCTATTTGCTCTTGCTCCCGGTGGGGTTTACCGTGCCGCCTTCGTCACCGAAGACGCGGTGCGCTCTTACCGCACCCTTTCACCCTTACCCGGCACTGCCGGGCGGTTTGCTTTCTGTGGCACTTTCCGTCGGGTCGCCCCGCCTGGTCGTTAGCCAGCACCGTGCCCTGCGGAGTCCGGACTTTCCTCCAGGGCCCGCTACATGCGAACCCCAGCGTCCACCCGTCCGGCTCCCGAAGACCAGCATCGTCTATATAACACTCGGTGAAGCAAAAAAGCTGCACATTTACTGGTCGAGAACGATTATTCTCGGCGAAGCTATGCTGTTAGGCGCCGTTGGAGTTCGCCCGACTCATCGAGGGCCGCCAGCTCCGTGTAACCGCCGATGCATTCGTCCCCGATGAATATCATCGGGACCGTACGCATCCCTGTCTTCTCGGCGAGTGAGGAGCGCAGCTCCGGATTGGAGCCTAGATCAACCTTCTCGAACGCTATGCCCCGGTCTTGGAGCAGCCGCTCGGCGCGAGTGCAGTAGGGGCATGCCGAAGTGGTGTAGAGAGTAATCGTCAGGGAACTCGTGTTGGTGCTCATGGTGGAGTTCTTGCCAGATTTCTTGCCTCCAGGCCAGATCCTTGGGCTGTTCGCCTCGATGCCCCATCGCCGGCGGTGGAGGAGTCCCCCTTCGGATAGAGAGGCCATGGACGATGAACCAAAAAGAAAGCCCTCGGCCACATAAGAGGCGTGACCGAGGGCAAACGCTCAAAAAAGGCTAGCAGACTACATGCCCATACCGCCCATGCCGCCCATGCCGCCCATACCACCCATGCCGCCCATGTCCGGAGTATCCTTCTCCTCCTTCGGGTGCTCGGCGACCAGAGCTTCGGTCGTCAGCATGAGCGAGGCGACGGAGGCGGCATTCTGCAGCGCCGTGCGAGTGACCTTGGTGGGGTCGATCACGCCGGCCTTCACTAGGTCTTCGTACTCGCCGGTAGCCGCGTTGAAGCCGTAGGCATCCTTCCCGCCCTTGACCTTGTCCACGACGATGGAGCCTTCGTGACCGGCGTTCATGACGATCTGACGCAGCGGCTCCTCGAGAGAGCGGCGAACGATCCTTACGCCTGCCTGCTCCTCGTCGGAGGCATCGACCTTCTCCAGAGCATCGATTGCGCGCAGCAGGGCTACCCCGCCACCGGGCACGATACCTTCTTCCACCGCCGCGCGAGTAGCGTTGAGGGCGTCCTCCACGCGGGCCTTCTTCTCCTTCATCTCGACCTCGGTGGCCGCGCCGACGTTGATAACCGCCACACCGCCGACCAACTTGGCAAGGCGCTCCTGCAGCTTCTCGCGGTCGTAATCCGAGGTGGTCTCCTCGATCTGCCGGCGGATCACCTTGACGCGACCTTCGATGTCGTCCTTGGAGCCCGCGCCATCGACGATGGTGGTGTTGTCCTTGTCGACTGTCACGCGCTTGGCTCGGCCCAAGTCATCGATCGTCACGTTCTCTAGCTTGAGGCCGAGATCCTCGGCGATCATCTTTCCGCCGGTCAGGGTGGCTACATCCTCGAGCATCGCCTTTCTGCGGTCGCCGAATCCAGGAGCCTTGACCGCGGCCACCTGTAGCACGCCGCGCAGCTTGTTGAGCACCAGAGTGGCCAGTGCCTCTCCTTCGATGTCCTCGGCGATGATGAGCAAGGGCTTGCCCTGCCGGGCGAGGAGCTCGAGAACGGGCAGGAGGTCCTTCATCGCGGAGATCTTCTTCTCATGAATGAGGATGAAGGGATCCTCGAGAGCAACCTCCATACGCTCGGCATCCGTCACGAAGTAGGGAGAGAGGTATCCGCGATCGAACTGCATGCCCTCCACTACGTCGAGGTTGGTCTCGAGGCTCTTGGCCTCTTCGACGGTGATGACGCCTTCCTTGCCGACCTTCTCCATGGCCTCGGCGATGATCTCGCCGATGGTCCGGTCGCCGTTGGCCGAGATGGTGCCGACCTGAGCGATCTCGTTCTTGTCCTTGGTGGGCTTGGACTGGGACTTCAGGTTGTCCACGATGGTTTGCACGGCCTTGTCGATGCCGCGCTTGATCGACATCGGGTCATGGCCGGCGGCCACCAGCTTGCTGCCCTCGTGATAGATGGACTGGGAAAGGATCGTGGCGGTAGTCGTGCCGTCGCCCGCGATATCCGAGGTCTTGGAGGCAACCTCCTTGACCATTTGTGCTCCCATGTTCTCGAACTTGTTCTGAAGCTCGATCTCCTTCGCCACGGTCACGCCGTCCTTGGTGATGACGGGTGGTCCGAAGGACTTCTCGAGGACTACATTACGTCCACGGGGACCCAGGGTTACCTTTACAGCGTCGGATAGGGTGTTGACGCCGCGAAGGATGTGCTCCCGGGCGCGAGTATTGAAGATGATGTCCTTTGCCATTTTCTCTGCTCCTTACGAGTAGAACTCTTTTGTTTAGTTGGGTCTCTGGGGGTTCAGCCTTCGATGACTCCGAGTATGTCGTCCTCTCGCATCATCAGGAGCTCATCACCCTCGATCTTGATCTCGGTTCCAGCGTACTTGCTGAAGAGGACTCGGTTTCCTTCCTTGACGTCCAGCGGGCGAACCTCGCCGTTTTCCAGAATCTTGCCGTTGCCTACGGCGACGACCTTGCCCTCGAGCGGCTTCTCCTTGGCGGTGTCGGGAATGATGATTCCGCCCTTGGTCCTCTCCTCCTCCTCGACGCGCTTGATGATGACGCGATCCTGCAAAGGCCTGATCTTCATAAGGGTTCTCCTCGGTTTAGTGTTTGTGAGACCCTAGAGCAGCGCCTGATTGCCGCTGCATTCTCGGGCTCTCTGTGTGCCTACGTTTCTTGATTCGTGTTTCGCTGTTGTTAGCACTCGCACCGTGCGAGTGCCAGACGGCGGCCGATCTATAAGTCGTGGGTCGGTCCAGTCAAGCTCGAGGATGTCGTTTTTTTGTCTAGCTTTTCGGCTTGCTTGCTC
>SKWY01000016.1 GCA_007128675.1 Deltaproteobacteria bacterium
CGCGGTCGCCGTGCTTCAGCGCCCCCGTCGGACACGAGGACACACAGGCGGGAGTCTTGCGGGACTGGACATGCCGGGCTCTCTTCTCATCGTCCAGAGCATCCTCGGTGCTGTGACCCTTGTTCAAGACATCGGGCACATGCGCGTCGCTTACTCGATCGATGCAGAAATCGCATTTGCGGATGAGCGAGACCGTCTTCTCCCATTCCAAAGCGGGAACCCCAAAGGGGCATACGAGCTGACAGTACCGGCAGCCGATGCACTTGTTCTCATCGTAGGTAGTAGCGCCGTCATCCTGCCTCTCGAGAGCCCCCACGAGACAAGCGGAAGCACACGATGGCTCTACACAATGCATGCACTGACGCCTCGCGAACACCCACTTTGGCTCCCCCCGTCCATTCTCCATCTCGTTGAAGGTGACAAGGGAGTAGGTGTTCGAGGACAGCTTGGCGGGATTCTGATAGCCGCCAGGCCCCGCGAAGAAGGTCGTCTTCTCCGCCGGGTTTCCGTTTTCTTCCTTGCAAGCCACCTGACAGCCCCGGCATCCAGTGCAAAGGGTCGTATCGACTAGGACAGCGCGACTCATGCCACACCTCCTTCCGCCTTCTCGACGTCACAGAGGAAGGCCTTGTACTCGGGAATCATCGTGTTCGCGTCACCTACATGGGGCGTGAGAATGTTGGCTATGGCTCCCTTGCCAAGCCCCATGAACCCGAAGTGATATGGGATGGTGACCTGATGCACGGCTCGCCCATCCACCAAGAAGGGCTTCACGCGCGCCGTCACGAGAGCATAGACCTCGATGTCTCCTCGAATGGTCTTGATGCGCACCTTGTCGCCGTTTCGGATTCCCTTGCTGGCGGCCAGCTCACGGCTCATCTCAACGAAGTTGTCGGGTACGAGCTCGACGAGCCAGGGCATGTTACGAGTCATGCCGCCTGACTGGAAGTGCTCGGACACCCGAAGGGTGCAGCCGATGATCGGGTACTTGCTAGAATCGCCAATTTCGTCGGGACGCCAGACCTTCACCGCCGGCGAGAGGTTGGTGCCCGAAAGAAGGTTCTTCACCGGGCTCTCGAGAGGCTCGTAGTGCTCCGGGAAGGGCCCGTCGGTAAGGCCTGGAGAGAACAGGTTTGCCTGTCCATCGGGAAGCATGATGAACGAGCGCCTGCCCGCTGGGTTCAGCTCCCCTTCCTGCGTATAAAGGGGCGGCCAGCCACCATCGGGAACGTCTCCTTTCCACTTGCCCTCCGACCAGTCGTATTCGACGACGGCCTTTCGAGGAGCATAGGGCCTACCGGCAAGATCGCAGGATGCCCGATTGTATAGGACGCGCCTGTTGACCGGCCAGCACCACGCCCAGCTCGAGTGCAGCGCGATGGGGTCCTCCTCCGGCCGCGAGCGCTGCCGCCGAGCCATCATGTTGCCGGCGTTCGTGTAGGAGCTGGTGTAGAGCCAGTTACCCGCCGACGTGGACCCGTCGCTCTGCAGCAAAGCAAAGGAAGGCACCAAATCACCTTTCTTGAACCTCTGATCGCCAATGACTCGATCCTCGAGGAAGCGACCGTTCACGTCCTTCGCAACCTCGTGGGTGTCGGGCTCATCCATATCTCCAACGGCCCAAGTGAGATCGACGATGGGTCCAGGGAAGGCCCCGCCATCACGCTCGTAAAGTGCCTTCACCTCTTTATGGAGCTGCGTCAAGATCCAGAGATCCGGCTTCGCATCACCTGGCGGCTCGATAGCCTTGTAACGCCACTGGCCCCAGCGGCCGGAGTTGGTGAGGCTTCCCTCTTTCTCCACGGAGGCCGCCGCGGGCAGCAAGAAGACCTCTGTCTGAATGGCCGATGGATCGGCTCCCGGCCTCTTCCAGAATGAAGCGGTCTCGGTCTCCCAGAGTTCGGCGACGACCAGCCAATCGAGCTTGTCCATGGCGGCATGCGCCACGTTGGAGTTGGGACCACCAACGGCTGGGTTCTGGCCAAAGACCATCAAGCCCTTCACTTCGTCGCGCAGCATCGCCTCGAACATGGCGATGTGAGAGTAGTTGCCCGCGATCTTTGGAAGGTAGTGATAGGCAAAATCGTTCTCGGAGGTTGCCTTATCGCCCCAAAAGGCCTTCAGCAGGCTCACCGTATACTTCGGGTAATTGCTCCACCAGTTGGCGCTCTGCGGATCAGCGGTCTGCGGAGCCTTGGCCAGGTAGGCCTCGAGAGACTGATCCTCGGCGGCAGGCGCCCTAAGATACCCAGGCAGAATGTGGAACAACAGAGCGTGGTCGGTGGAGCCCTGTACGTTGGGCATGCCACGAAGAGCGTTGATGCCGCCACCCGCCATACCGACATTGCCCATGAGAAGCTGCAGGACCGAGTAGACTCGAACGTTCTGTGTGCCATGGGTGTGCTGCGTGGTGCCCATGGCGTACATGATCGTCGCGCTCTTGTCCGGAGCATGCGTCGAGGTGAAGAGCTCGGCCACCTCGCGAAGCTTGTCGACGGGGGTCCCAGTAATCCTCGAGACCATCTCGAAGTCGTAGCGTGCATAGTGACGCCTGAGGTGCTGATAGACGCTGTCCGGGTGCTCGAGCGTGGGGTCCTTGCGAATCTGACCGTCACCGTCGGTCTGGAAGCGCCAATGCTCCCTGGTGTACCCACCGTCTCTTACCTCGCCGAACAAGCCATCGGTGAAGGCGTAGTCGGGATCCACGAGGAAGCCCGCGTTGGTATGAGAGAGGACGTAGTCCTTTTGGATACGCCCCGTCTGAAGTGCATAGTTGATGATGGCGCCGATGAACGCGATATCGGTACCAGACCGAATCGGCGCGTAGAGATCGGCCTGACTCGAGGTCCGCGTGTATCGCGGATCGACCGAGATTAGCTTGCCGCCGGCGTCCATGGCCTTTCGGACCCAGCGGAAAGAGATTGGATGATTCTCCGCTGCATTGGAGCCGATGATCAGAGCCACATCAGTGTTCTTCAGATCGGTCCAATGGTTCGTCATCGCACCGCGACCAAACGAGGCGGCCAGACCGGCCACCGTTGAGCTGTGTCAAAGCCGGGCGTGGTGCTCGAGATAGACAGTCCCCATTGAGCGAGCAAACTTGGAGAGCGCATAGCACTCCTCGTTGTCCATCGCCGAACCACCAAGGCTTCCGATGCCCATGGCGCGGTTCACGATGCGGCCTTGCTCGTCACGCTCCTCAAAGGTCTTGTCCCGCGTTTCCTTCATGCGCTCGGCGATTCGACGCATCGCGAAGTCCCAGTCCTTCTCCTCCCACCGGCTGGCACCAGGAGCTCTGTATAGAACCTTCTTCGCGCGCTGATCACTGTTCCAGATCTGGCTCAACGCGGCGCCCTTGCTGCACATGGCCGCTTCGTTCACGGGATGATCGGGATCTCCGGTGAGATTGACCACCTTGCCGCCGGCTGTGGTGACCAGCATTCCGCAGCCAACGCTGCAGAATGGGCAAATCGTCGTCGTTACCTTTCCTCGAACCGGTGGCCTGGAGCTGGCGTATGCCTTGCTCGCGCCCAGGTTGATTCCAAAGAAAGTCTTGAGAAGACCGCTGGCTCCAGCGGCACCCGCCAAGGCGAGAAAGGACCGTCTCCTCATCTCCATCAGTGGCTCCCGTTCACACTTGAGTTAGTGCAGTGTTGCAATGACACTCGACCGCAAGACGTGCGCAAGTTATGGCCCGTTCGAGATGGTGTCAAGCACCGGTAGGCCTGGCATCCTCGAGGGATATCAAGCACGTGGCAAAACTGGAGGCGTGCTGACGTCAAATCACGATACACCGAGCGACTACGGCGAGAGTCTCTTCATTCCCCAAATACTGATTCTCCAAGACGAATTGCTCTCCCCGCCGAGGGACTGGCCTAAACGCTGACTCGCTCATCCCTCCTTTTGGAGGATCGTCTCGAGGGCGGAAAAAAAGCGCTCGATTTCCCCCTTTTTCGTACGCCAGCCAACGGAGACCCGAAGCGCCCCACCTTCGAGCGTCCCCACCGTCTCGTGGGCCCAAGGGGCGCAGTGGAGTCCCGCACGGGCAGCGATTCCGTAATCGCGGTCCAGAATGGAAGCGAGTCGGTCGGCGTCCATGTGCCTGTGGGTCATGCTCACAAGCGGCACGCGGGGCACATCGGGACCAGGACCAAGAACCTCGAAGCCGAGATCCATCACGCCCCTTTGTAGGAGTCTCGTCAGCTCTCTTGTGTGCCCCATCATCTCTGCCCCGTGCTCCGACAAGAGCTCGGCGGCGGCACCAAGAGCCATCACTCCAGGAGAGTTGATCGTACCCGCCTCGTACCTGTCCGGACGGTTACGAGGCATCTGTAGCGATCCATCGCCTGCTCCCGTTCCCCCAATGATTTGCTCTCGAAGCTCGAGATCGGGCGAGAGATAGAGCAGGCCCACGCCTTGGGGACCAAGAAGACCCTTATGCCCGGAGGCCGCATAGGCATCCACGCCAAGAGCCTCGAGATCGACGTCTACATGCCCGGCGGCCTGGGCTCCATCAACCAAGAGCACCGCGTCGTTCTCGTGAGCTATCTCCGCCATCTCCCCTATCATCTGTATCGTGCCCGTCACGTTGGAGGCATGCTGACAAATCACGGCCCTCGTGGGACTAGCCCGCACCTCCTTCTCCATGTCCCCAGGATCGACCAGCCCGGTACCGTCGGCGTTGACGACCACTACCTCGACGCCCATGGAAGCAAGCTGCGCAAGAGGCATGGCGACGGCGTTATGCTCCATCGATCCCACAACCACCCTATCGCCAGGCTCCAAGAGCCCCTTCAACATCAGGTTGCAGGCGGCCGTACACCCGGGTTGGAAGAGGAGATCCTGGGGTTGTGAGGCTCCAAGATAACCGGCGCACGCTCTTCGAGCCTGAGCGATCCTTCTCGAGGCGACAATCGCAACCGAATGGGCTCCCCTACCGGGATTGCCACCTAGATCCGCCATCGATCGACTCACCGCCTCCATCACCCGTGGCGGCTTCGGCCAAGACGTCGCGGCGTGATCGAGGTAGACGGAGCTTGTTCGGCCTTGCTTGCCATGGGGGCGAAGAAACTCGTCTTCAATCAGATCCGCCAAGCCCGAATAATCATCCAGCGCGAATACCGGTGAGCACGAACGCTTCAACGAGCCCACATCGGTCACCAGCGCGAAGAGGTCCAAAGGGGCATAGAGAGGCTGCGTGGAACGCTCGGCTCGGACTACCTCGATCCTCGTGGGGGAGACGCGGCCGAAGCCTTCCGTCAGTAGAATATCCGCGTCCCTTGCGAGATCCGAAAGCTCGTCCAGGGTACGCTCTCGGTGGACGGCGCGAAACGAGCCCAGCCGGTTTGGAGCGCTGACCATCGTGATGACGGCCCCCGCCCGCGCATGTCGCCACGTATCCTTACCTGGCACGTCCACATCCGTCTCGTGCGCGTGGTGCTTGGCGGTTGCGACCTGAAAGCCTCGCCCGGAAAGCTCCGCTATCAAGCCCTCCAATAGCGTTGTGCGCCCAGAACCGCCGCGCCCAACCACAGAGACTATGGGGACCGGAAACTTCATCTCGAACACTCTCTCTCGCTCCAAGACCTATTTGGCGCCATCAGTCCAGAGACTCGGCGCAAAAGGTAGCGCGGCCAGGACACCGGCCGCACTTCTCCAAGGCAATGCCGGTGGCCCGAGCACTCACGGGTCGCTTGCCGCGTCTTGGCGATCATCGGCCTTTGGTGGCTTTCGAGGCTAACCGCCACGCTAGAAACAACCCAGCTCGCAGCTCTTGACCTTGATTCCAACAGAGTCGGCGGCGGCTCCAGCTACTCGATAGGGTACGTTCAGCTCCTCTGCGAGGCTCCGCAACACAGCGCAGGTGATGCTCCCTTCCCTAGACTTTTCTTCGACTGCCTGCCGGAGCTGTGGGGTGACCTGCCTTTCGAGCGCTGGCTCGATATCCTTTTGGTTGTCTCTTGACACTGCTCCTACCCTCCTTCCAATTCATTCAGGACGCGGTGGGGGTGAGTGTAGACGGTGAGGCGCCTTTTGCGGGCATAGCCGACAAGGGTAACGCCCA
>SKWY01000144.1 GCA_007128675.1 Deltaproteobacteria bacterium
AGTTTCGGACAAGACATCTCCCTCGACCTTCACCTCCCATTCCTGCAGCGCGGTCCCGGCGGCGTTTCGTGCAACGAGGACCACATGCTGAACGCCGACATGCTCCTCCTGGGGTGACCAGAGCAGCTCCCCTGTCGTGGGCTGAACCTGCATCCCCGAAGGAACCCCAACTAGCTCGTCGCCCACAAGCTTACCAAGAGACCATGTAAGCGGCCTCTGCCCGCGAGCGCTCGGATGCCCCAGTTCATTGTAGGAAAAAGGCTCGCCCACCACCGCCGTGCGGTTTGGCACGGATACAATCTGCGGGGGCTCGACACCGGCGGCGTCGGTTACTACCACCTCTACACTGGCGGTTGAAGAGAGACCCTCATCGTCGGTGACCGTTACTCTACCGGTGTAGACTCCAGGCTCCTCGAACAGGACAGTCGACTCTGCTTCATCCGAGACATCGCCATCATCAATCTCCCACCTGGTCTCGACTACCTCACCGTCCGGATCGACGAAGCTTGCGATAAACCGCACCTCCAGGGGCGCTGGTCCCGACGGCGGAGACGCCGCGGCCGTCACCAACGGCGGCAGGTTGTCTTCATCGGCTACCCGTATCGTGACACGATCCGTCGCCGAAAGCCCCGCATCGTCAATCACCGTAAGGCGCACATGATGCTCTCCCGGGCCGAAGACGTGGTCCGCTACCGGGAGATTCGAGTAGGAGCCGTCTCCAAGGTCCCAACGATAAAGCGAGATGGGAGCAGACCCCTCCTCACAGTCGCAAGCCAGCTCCACCCTCACGCTCCCTTCGCCCTCGGTTGGCGAAACTATGGCAACCGCGGTCGGCGGTCGTTCATTATCCCGAGCGACGCTGACGGCTACTCGATCCGTGCTCCGGCGGCCATAATCGTCCATGACCTCCAGCTCGGCCACATAGCCTCCCGGGACTTGATAGACATGCTCCACCATGGCCGCCGCCGTTCGGGGTGAGCCGTCGCCCATATCCCAGCGATGAAAAGCCACCTGCTCGCCTTCGGCATCGTGACTCGATGTGCCGTCGGCAAACACCTGAAGAGGTGAGAGGCCTTCCACGGGGGAAAGAAGAGCGACTGCCTTGGGCTGAGGCGAATCGACCTCGCTAACCGTTACGTCGAAGGTATAGGTGTCGCTGCCGTTCACGTTGCTCGCCGAAATGGTGACCGTGCTCACACCGGCGTCGACAGGCACCCAATGGACCATGCCCGTGCGACGATCGATGATGAACTCATTGGGTCCCTCGAGGAGCTCCCAGAGCACGGGAACATCCGAGATGGCCTCGGCCCTACCATGGGCGTTGTAAGCGTATGCATGCCCCACCCCAGCCCGAGTGTTGGCCGTGTGAAGTATCGCTGGAGGATGTCCGGTTCCCGCTGGACGCACCGTAACTGTGAAGCTCTCTGCATCCACCCCGTATGCGTTTCTAGCCAGTAACGCTACCTCGAACTCGCCTGGCGAATCGGGTGTCCACCGCACATCCCCGCTCACCTCATCAACGCTGAACCCGGCGGGCGCATGGACCACCTCGTAGGTAATGGGCGGGTCTCCTTCAGCCATTATGCGTCCGCCCCCGGCATATAGGTAAGGCTGGCCAGCCACGGCGGTTCGTGACGGCGCGGCCGAGAGCCGAGGTGGATGGCCGAACCTGATCTCCAAGTCCTCGTGCAAAGCCTCCTGGGGAAATGGCTCCCCGTATGCCGTCTTGGCCTCTACCACGATGACCTCGACCGTCTCGGAAACGGGTCCCACCACATGGGCCTTGGCGCTCCCATCGTCCAGGTCGGTCACCAGCCTCTGACGATTGCCTCGCGATGCCTCGAAGTAGGCATTTCCCGTGACCTCGAGCACGATCTCCACAAGCTCGGCCACCGCATTCCCGGACCCGTCCACAACCTGTGCGCGCAGCGCTACCGCCTCGCCAACGGAGTGCGCCGCCGGGCCGAGCACCTGCACTCGATCCGCTTCCCCGGTGCCCGCGACCACGGTATGGGTTTGGCTGATCTGACCAAGCACCCCTCCCTCGGCAATGACCGTATGCGCCCCTGGCTCAAAAGCTCGAAACGGCGAGCTCACGATGGTGCGTCCGGCACGCAGCAAGACCGAGCTGGCCGGTGTGACACATGCGCCGTCACGGTAGGTCATGAGGGAGGATGTGTCGGCCGACAAATCGATAGTGACATCTTCAATCAAAGCCGTTGGGTTTCCGAAACCATCCACGACCTGGATTCCGAGCACAGGTGAGCATGCTCCTACGGGCACCGTGTGTGGAGGCGTCGAAAAAGCAAGACCGGCCGCCGCACCGGAAAGAACCTCTTGCCGCTGGACCGTTGGCACTAGGATCCCATCAGCATCGGCTACCGTGATGACCGGTTCGCCGGCGCTCTCATCGGAGAAGAAGAAGCCGTTGTCACTCTTGCCCACGGATATCGCCAGAGACGTAACCTGCGTTTGGCAGCTTTCATCTAGGAAGAAGGCGAGACTGGCCGAATCCGAGGACAACTCCAGCGAGACGTCCTGCTCAACGGAAGTAAGGTTGCCAAAAGAATCCAGCGTTTGGAGAAGTATTTGCGAAGAGCACTCCCCAGCCGCGACACTATGGGGCTCCGTGCCGATGGCCAGCTGATGCGCCTGTCCCGCCACGGCGCTCGAAGAAAAATCGACGGAGATAGCGGTGCCGCTGACGTTGGCAATGTAGGTGTAAGGACCGGCCTCCGTGCCGAGGGTCGCCGTGACCGAGGTCTGCCCATCCGCGCCTGTGCTCGTCCAAGTCGCCGACGTGCTCCCATCCCCGCTCGCCCCCCACTCGACACCCACCCACGAGACCGGGTTTCCAAAGGAATCGGAAACCTCGACCACCAAGGGCAAGGTAAGGTCGGCGCCCACAGTCCCGGTCTGGCCTTCACCGGACACATGGGAGATCTCTGTTGGGCTGCTGGAGCCGGCCGTCGCCGTGAACTCCACCGATATCGCCGTACCGCTGACGTTGGCAGTGTAGGTGTAAGGACCGGCCTCCGTGCCAAGGGTCGCCGTGACCGAGGTCTGCCCATCCTCGCCGGTGCTCGTCCAAGTCTCCGACGTGCTCGCATCCCCGCTCGCCCCCCACTCGACATCAACCCACGAGACCGGGTTGCCCTCCTCGTCCTGCACCTCGACGACGAGGCTTTGCGGCAAGGCGGCGCCTACCACTCCTGCCTGACCGTCGCCGGAGACTATCTCGATCGTCTCCGCCTGCCCCGTTGCCCATCCGGGGCACAAAATCAAAACGAAAAGCAGCGAGATTCGGCCAAACACGGAGATACGGTCCGGCCACCGCCCACCCGACCCGCATCCTTCTCCCAAGCCGCTTTTGGCCCCGATCCAACGCTCGACAAGATCCATGCCTACCTCCCTTACGAGGTACTCTTGGCACACCAACCCCGCAGAGTGCCACCAATCGCAAATCTAGCACGTCTCGTTGGCCGTCGACAAGGGAGCACGGAGATCAAATTCGACCTCTTTCTCCGTTGAGTGGCGGCACAGGGACTAATTCGAGTAAAACGTATATGGAATGACCTCAATCTGCTGAAACCGCTGTCCACTCATGACGGAATCACTTTCACTCGAGGCGATGTCTGGGCCCGAAGCACCCCGGGTTACGCACCTGACGTCGGTGCATTCTCCCTTCGACAACAGGATCTTTCATAAGGAACTAAGATCGCTTCGCGGCAACGGTTTCGATGTCGTTATCATCGCCCCCCACTCGAGGGACGAGATCGTCGACGGTATCTCCATATGGGCCGAACCCAAGCCCAGGTTCAGGCTCGAAAGGATGATTCGCACGACGCGCAGAATCTACAAGCGAGCGCTTTCCAGCAAGGCTCGGATATTTCATTTTCACGACTCCGAGCTAATCGTGGCCGCTCTCTTGTTGAGGCTGCACGGGGCCCATGTGGTCTATGATGTTCACGAAAACCTAGTAACATCGATCAAGGAGAAAGAGTATATTCCCGCTATCCTGCGCCCCGCGCTTTCGCTGGCCGGCGGGGGGCTCGAGAATAGCTTGAGCCGGTTTTTTACGCTGGTGATCGCGGAACGCTGCTACTCCGCCAGGTTTCCAGGCGCTACCGAGATCCTCAACTATCCAGTACACGAGCTTTTCGAGATGCAGCCAAGGCCCGATGGTGCCTCACCGCCTCGACTGCTCTTCACCGGAGAGTCCCGGGTGGATCGAGGCGCAATAATCCACGGGAGCCTTGTTCACGCTCTTCCCGGACTCGAGGTACACCTGGTTGGTCGATGCACCAGCAGGCTCGCCAAGAGGCTCGAAGAGCTCGCAAGGCCCCATGAGAAGCGCTTGAGAATTGTCGGCCGAGACAGACTCATCCCTTACCCGGACATTCTCAATACCTACGCCCGTGGAGGCTGGACCGCCGGACTAGCCCTGTTTCCCCCCAATCCCAACAACTCCGACAAGGAGCCAACCAAGCTGTTCGAGTACATGGCAGCTGGCATTCCCATTATCTGCTCCGATTTTCCGGCTTGGCGAGACTTGCTTGCGCGTACCAATGCGGGGATTTGCGTCAATCCCTCAAGTGCGGCGGAAATGACGGAGGCAGTTCTACATCTCGTAAACCATCCAGACGAGGCCCGGGCCATGGGGATCAATGGCCGGCGGGCAGTAGAAACCAAGCTCAACTGGAGAACTCAGGAGAAAAAGCTCTTAAAGCTCTATCGGACCCTCCTGTCTCGAGATCCCAGGTCATAGGGGACCTTTGGCGAAGCCGTAAGCCAAGGAGGCCCTAGTTGCGCTCGTCGCGAGTCATTGCGCCAACCGCGGCAAACCCAGGGCTGGTCATAAGGCCTTATCCCTGCTCAGGACGACCTTTAGGGTATGCAGCAAGATCTGCATGTCGCCAAGGGGCGTGATTCCCTTTGAATAAAGGAGATCGAATAGGAGCTTGTCCTCGGGAGACGCGCTATAGTTGGTTTCCGTTTGTGCTAGACCCGTCAATCCGACCTTGACTCGGTGGCGATACTCATAGCCGGCAACCCTGGCCTCAAACTCTTGGACAAAGGCCGGACGCTCGGGCCGGGGGCCAACAATCGCCATATCCCCCTTGAGCACATTCCATAGCTGCGGCAGCTCATCTATCCTGAAGGAGCGTAGAACCCTGCCGACTCGGGTCACGCGCTGATCGTTGGGGGTAGCCAAGACGGGCCCCGTAGCTTCTTCGGCGTTGCACACCATGGTCCGAAGCTTCAACAAACGGAAATGGCGCCCTTCCCGACCAACTCGCTCCTGTCGAAAGAGCACGGGATCGCGAGGAGACTCGATCTTGACCGCGAGCGCCGCCAACAGGATGAGAGGAAGAGCCAACACTCCGAGCGCTAGGGCAAGGATGATATCCATGACTCTTTTCCAGGCTCGCACCGGTTGTGCAACGAGATCTTGCACCCGAAAGATTGGAATGCCGCGTATTTGGTGGAGCCTAGCGCGGGCCAAGAGTACATCGTACAGGTCTGGGACCATGAAAACGCAGAGTTTTCTGTCGAGCGCCGTACGTAACAAGGAGAAGCGCTCGGGGTTGGACAAGCCTTCGGCGATGAGAACGGAATTGGCCTTCTTTTCGTCTAGAATCTGGGCGAGGTCGGAGACGGATCCAGTGGGAACACCTTCAAAACCCAGCCCGTCACCCGAGAACTGTTCGGGCAACAGAACTCCTATCACCTGATGCGTTTCCCGATCGGCGCCATCGAGCTGCCGAGCACGAGCCATTGCCGCCGAAGGCTCTCCCGCCACGAGGACACGAAGGGGACCTAGGCGCTTCATGGCGGCTTTCCACAAAAAAAAGCGCCAGCACGACATAGTCAAAACTATGATGGGCAGCACCAACAAAAAAACCGAACGAGGAAAAGCGAACTGCTGCAAGAAATAGGATAAGGCAACAGAGACTATCAACAGAGCTAGGATCGCTCCGATCAAAGAGTAGAAGACCTCGTCCCATCGCTTTCGCCCCGGAGTGTACAAGCCATGGAGATAGAAGAGAACGAAAGCCGATAG
>SKWY01000022.1 GCA_007128675.1 Deltaproteobacteria bacterium
AAGCAGTGGAGAGATACGAGCGTGCCCTCGGCCTCGACGAGGATCAGGTCAAGGTCGTGGAGACGATCCTGAAGAGGCAATGGTCGGAGATGGGCGAGGTGATGAAAACCTTCGATCCAAAAATGGAGCAGATCCGGATTCGTTCGCTCAAAGAGATCGAGGCTACGCTAAGGCCCGAGCAGTTGAATCGCTTCACGGAACTGACGAAACGCCACGAGGCGCGACGATCGACGATGAGACGGCGTTTTCTTATCGAGCGAGAAGACTGAGAGACTTCTTCCGGCTCCCCAGCGCCATGAAGATACGCACGACAGAATGGCCAAGGAGCAACCAGCATAGGGTTTCTGGCATGCGGAGATCGCCAAGACGCCGCCGGCGGTCCCTCATGTGAAGCGGTCACGTGAACGCAGATCGATCTGCACATGCCTTATGGCCGTGCTCATCCCAATCCTCGGAGGTAGCAGTGGTGGTACTGCTCGACGAGTTCTTCGATAGCCTAGCGCAGGTGACTCTCTCCAACCGCATGGTCTGCGAGGGGCACTAGGGCCTGTTCGAGAGCCCCAACCTTTCGTCGGCGGAACTGGCCCTCTCTTGTGGCTCGCAACGCCTAGTGCTACCAAGGCAGCAACGGTCCTATGAATCCACGCTACGTCGACATAGGTATCTGCGGCCTCTCATGCCGCCTTTGCCCCCGTTTCCACACTGAAGGCGCGAGCCGGTGCCTAGGTTGCAAGAGCGAAGTCCGTATGTCCGCTGGCTGCCCATTCATCACCTGCGCGGTGAAGAGGAAGGATCTCGAGTTCTGTTGGGATTGTGACGAGAGCGACACATGCGTGAAGTGGAAAAAGCATCGAGACGTCGCTCGGGAGCGAGACACCTTCACCTGCTACGCTTCTTTGAATGACAACATCAACGCTGTGTCAAAAGAAGGCCTCGATGCCTTCATCGCCGACCAGAAGCAGCGAGTAGAGATCCTGGGTGAGATGCTTGCCCACTTCAACGAAGGGCGATCGAAGACCTACTACTGCATCGCCGCGACAAGGCTCGATCCTGCCGAACTGACGGATGCGATTAGTAAGGCCAGAGAGTCATCTGAGGGCCAGGATGTGCGGCAACGATCGAAGGTCCTGCATACGCTACTCGATAGGATTGCGAGCCGGCATTCGATCAAGCTAGCTCTGCGAAAGTGAGGACTGCAATATGCCTCTGACTGAGAACCACAGCGAATCCTCCGGATACTACGTCAAGCATGAGGAACGGCTCCTAGCGTCGCTGGACAAGACTCTCCAGTTGATGCAGGTGGCCCTCGTTAAGGAGTTTGGTGAAAGCATCGCCGAAGCCGTGAAGCATCAAATACGCGAAGAATTTATAAGCCTGATTCCCGAGATCCCTCGAGAAAAAGGGCAAAGAGCCAGAATGTTCAATGGGTTTCTTATCATCACCGCACACTGTCTTTCAGCCTATAAGGTGCTGACTAGACACGGGAAAGAACCGCGGGATATCTGGGCTCTGTGCGATGAGGCTCTGCGCATGAATCTAGAAGCTATGCCTGTATGGAAGCGTGGGGCCACCAGTTTCTTCTGGAATTCCCTCTTCGTCAGGATTCTAAAGAGGAGAGGCAAACGCGGAATCAAAGAGGAATTATGCGGGTTTGATCTCGAGTACGTGCCAGGGAATGACGGGGATTTCGATGTTGGTATCAATTACACGCGCTGCGGTAATATAGATTTTCTGAAAGAACACGGCGGAGAAGCACTGGCGCCCTTCATTTGTTTGTCGGACATGGCTTTGAGCGATGCTTTCGGCTGGGGGCTTGTGAGAACCCAGACGCTTGCCGATGGGTGCTCGCATTGCGACTTCCGATTCAAGATAGGCTCGTCAACTAGGATCACTTCGAAAACCCCCGAGGTGCAGGAGTTCATTGACTCGCTAGAGTCCTAAAGCGGGATTCAAAGGATTAGGAATTGAGGGGGCGGGTTAGGCGACATCCATCAAGGATGGCCTCCCTACATTCGCGTGCCAGAATATGGCTCGGTCGACTGTTGGGACAGGACGGGACAAGAGGCGTTGTCGCTCCAGCGAGAAGCTCTTCACAGAGATAGGGCGTATTCCATCATGCCATGTATAACGGGCCTGGCTTCTGCTTGCACTCGTGCAGCCGCACCCCGAAGCTCTTCCTTGGCCGCATTGATCACCGCGGTCATCTCATCTTCGGGAAGCTGTAGAAGCCGCTCGTCGTTGGATAGCCGATCCTGTGCCACCTGAACAAGCAAACCAATCGGGTTTGACAAGTGTAATAGCGGCTCAGCGGATACTCCCGCGGCGAGCGCCGCCGCCTTGAAATAGACATCGAACTGGCGTCCCGCTGAAAGGTCTGCGACCTTTTGATAGAACAATGTAGACCAACTCTCTCGCAGCAGTTCCAGGCGTTGGCCGCGCAGCATCACGGCCCCATCGAGAAAGGCGCTAGAGATCGTGAGCGTTCCAGCAGGTCCGTCGCCAATTTGGGATATAAATCGCTCTCCCCGCACTACCGTCACGCATATCAGCTGCGCTAGCGTGTTGATAAGCAACCTCGGATCCTGCTCTTCCATGTACTCAGCTGCATCACCATCTTGGACATCGTCGGTAAAGCTGCACATCGCGTAATAGAGTTCCGCGAACGACCCGGCTTCCATCGCATCGACATGCGAAGCGCCCAGCGCACGGGAAAGAAGGAAGACCCACCCAGATGGACTGACAGCCTTCACTCTTTCGACGGCTGTAATCAATTGACGAATATCGTCATCATCCAGTCCTCGCTCATCGGAGTTGAGCCCCCAAAGGAAGGAGCGAGTTGCGAGGTTCACAGCCGGGTTATTCGCATTGAGCATACGTTCGTCCCACCCTTTTTCCAATCAAGTTAGTAGATTGGCCCGCGGAGCGTCGCCCTCTCACAAACTACTCCTACTTGAGGACTTCGTCTGTTGGTTGCAAGAGACCACGGCCCGGCAGGAGTATCTCGAATGTGGTGCCTGTCGGTCCTTGCTCGACTAGGCGCAGGTCTCCACCGAGAACCTCAACCAATCGTTTCGACAGCGGTAGCCCTAGACCATGGCTTCTGCCCTTTTTGCTCTGTAAGCCGGATTGAAATAGGTTGTTCGCCACCTCCGTTGATAGGCCAGGTCCGTCATCTGATATGAGAATGCTCGCACTCCGTAGGGCGCCTCCCACGGTGGCGGAGACCGTTACATTGCTTGCGCCTGCGTTCAAGGCATTTTGCACAAGATTCCTTATGGCGCCGATCAGGTGCTCGGGATTCCCCTTGACTTCAAAAGGAATGGACATCTCCTCGATTCGTACTTTGGAACGGTCGCCGGGAAACAAGCCGCGAGTAATGATCTCCTGGTCGAGCACTTCATCGATCTCAAAGCTGGTATCTGAAACTGTTGCTTTGCTCTTTATGCTCCAGAGAAGCTTCTCGATGAACTCGTTGATTCGGACGTAGGAGCGATCTAGGCTCTCGACCGAATCTTTGATGTCGGGATGAAGGTTCTCGTGTTCCCGTAGAATGATCAGATTGCCGTGCACCGGAGTCAGGGCGTTTCGAAGCTCATGAGCAAAGTTTCCGAACTCGGCGAGACTGGTTGCAAGAGCGATATCGATGCTCTCGGTAGCGACTCTGTCCGATATCTCGTATGCGGAACGGTAGCGTTCCTTCTCGCGCTCCAATCTTCGAACATGCTCAGTCGAGGTGCTCCTAACCACGAACATAACACCACCGAAGAGCATTAACGCCAGCAATCCGTAATCGTAGTCCGCGAAACCAAGCGTAACCGCGCATGGAACGACCACTACCGAAAGAAACATCGGCCAACTGAAGGAGTAGCGGTCACCGTAGTGCGTTGCCGCTTGCGCGTACAAAAGCCCCCAAACATAACGAGTGGGAGAAGTCGTATCGAGCATCACCGCTACAATCGCGAGGCAGTAGAGGCAATTGTCGAGGAGGATTAGAACTCGGGTAAGGCCACTGCGCTCCCAATATCGCCACTCCACAATAGTTATGGCGCCTGCTGCAGTGAGCAGCGACATGGGAATCCAGGGCCGATCTATACCAGTGAAATCCCGAGCGGCAGGAACATAGTACATCGCCAGCAACACCAGTGAAGCCCCAGCCAAGACGGGAAGAACCGCCTTGACTGGGTGAGCCTCATTGACGAGCACAACTGGGTCATAGGAACGGGCGTGCTGCTCCCATATCCTCGATAAGAATCCGCTTTTGGATCTTCTTGTGGCACCCTCCGGGGTCATGGCTCTTTTCCTTTGGGTGCCTCCCATAGTTAGAGCTAGACCGTCAGAGTTCCAGCACCCATATCACCGCCCAGTTTCCCGGTGGCCGTGATCGCATCATTGAAAGCCTGCTCGAGCTCTGCCTTCTTCGCTGGATCGCCTCCCGAGAGCTCGTCGTGTATGAGGGTGATAAGGTCCCGGACCTTGGAGTTGAGATGGACGGTGCCATCCGGATCGAAGGTGATTGCTCCCGCCCTGTAAAGAGCCTCGATCCAAGTCTGAGTTTCGCGTGCCACGAGAAGAGATACCGCCTTAATCATAGTTCTGGTCCTTTCCGATGGCGCCCCCGGGCGGCGCTTGTTCGTGGATATGAACTCGTGTCGACAACATGACTCCATGCCGACACTATTGCGGGATTACCATAGTTTTCGAGGGCGTCAAGTCGCACGGTTCTTTAGGATGGCTAAGAGATCGCGCAGTCCGGAGGGTTTCTTGAACAGCCCGTCCACCTCGAAGCCGGGCCCGGCCACGATATCGCGGCAATCTAGGATCGAGCCGGTGAAGAGAGCTAGATAGCGGATACTGGGTTTTCGATTGCGCCAGCCCCGAACGAGCTCGTGACCGAGCGGTTCTCCCTCACCAAGGAAGAGATCACATACGACATGCGTGATCGGTTGGCTATCGAGCAAAGAAAGAGCCTCCACGGACCCTCCCGCAACATGAATTGCATCGAAATGTTTGCGAAGAGCACGCTGCATAAAGTCGCAGAGTTCCTCCTCATCGTCGATCACCAGCAGTACTCTCTCTGTCTTCACCCGGCTTTGCCTTTCTCCGCAAAGCTCAGACGCTCTAATCCGTCGGCTTCGCTGTGCGGTGATCATCGGCTAAGTCCTTCGAACACCAAACAGCACTACACCATTACTTGGGGAAGGTACAAATGAAGGCACCCACACTGGCGCGTCAAGGTGGCGCCTCGAGTAGCTGCTCCGCGATTCTGTACATAATCTCGCGGGTGAGTTCACCATCAGAAGCTCTCAAAGTCACCCTGCTGATTCGCCGCCACCTTCGACTAGGGCATGGCTTCGAAGTCATCATCGTGATCATGAACACCGAATTGCTGCGAGCTTACGGCGGAGCGACGGCGGGATTCTCGACGGCTGCGATCGGGCCTTTCGCTTTCTCGGCTTCGCCGAGGCTCGGAGGTAAGGCCGCTATGCGACTCTGCTTGAGTCTGCGCCCTCGGCACAATGGGAGTTGCTGGTGCTAATTGAGCCAGCCGGCGCCTGTAAGCCTTAGGGATTGAGGGGTGTTCAAAAAAAGGCTCGATCTGCTTCTGGGACAGGACGCGGTCCGATTTCGTCTTCGAGGCTTTGCCGGCGGAGTCCTTGGCATTGTTCCGTCGGCTATCGTCTCGAGCAGCATTCGCTGCCACCGTTTCTGCGAATGGTCCAAAGCGTCAGGAAGAGTAGAGATATGATCGAAGCAACTGAGGGCATGCCGCCGATATCGAAGCCTGCACAGCCATAGCAAGACGGTAGTTGCTCGGTTTCGACCCGAGGATCGTGTTCATCCTCTCTTTCGTCGTCGCCCCCATCCCCATTCTCATCCCCATTCTCATCCCCGTTCTCATCCCCGTTCTCATCCCCGTTCTCATCCCCGTTCTCGTCCCCGTTCTCGTCCCCGTTCTCGTCCCCGTTCTCATCCCCGTTCTCATCCCCGTTCTCATCCCCGTTCTCATCCCCGTTCTCATCCCCGTTCTCATCCCCGTTCTCATCCCCGT
>SKWY01000372.1 GCA_007128675.1 Deltaproteobacteria bacterium
CCCAGGTGCCGTCACTGTACCTTGCTAATGAGTAGCCGCGCTCGAGATCAGCGGCAAGGAACTCCACGCGAGCCACCTCGTAGACTTCGGTGACGTTGCCGGTGAGATCACCGGAGAACTCGCCTTGCCAGATGGTTGCATCTGGTGGCATTGGCTGCCCCGGCATGGGAGCGCAGAGCAAGATTGCGGCATCGGGGGTGGTGACCCGGAAGTTGGCGCCCGCTCCATAGAAAAAATCAACTGGAACGTTCGGGCAGGCAGCGGGAAACGCGCTCTTCGCAAGCAAAGCGTACCCGTTTGGTCCGATGGCGGGCCCCCACTCCAGGGTGGAGAGGCTACCAATCGTGAGAACTCCGTCGTCGTGTCTCGTGTCGGCGAGCCAGCAGTTACAGAGGGAAGCGGAGCTGTCCGACAAATTGAATAGCTCGACCCACTGTGGGCCGTGGGGGCGCGGAGAGATCTCGGAGAAGACCACCTCGCCGGGCAGAGGCGGCTCGGCGCAGGGTTGAGGGCAGATCACCCCGCTGTTTGGCTCTCCTGGAGTGGGGGTTGCGCTGTTCCAGTCGAGAGCGTTGTTCCACGTATTTACGAACTGATCATGCTCTTCGCCCGTGCTTGTGCATCGGGCAACCGACTCGCGCGTCTGAGGTGGGCGCGTTGGGCCTCCCTGCTCCGATCCTCGGGGGACCGCCGGGCATCCGATTGGGCCGGAGTAGGTGACCGCGTCTATGGTGGTGCCCGTTCCCGTGAGATCCAACAGCACCAAGGCGTCGGGGCCGGTTCGGTAGTTGGCGTTCTGGTGAACGAGATCGGCCCTGGCGTAGATGGGGTTCTCGAGGCATCGCCCATCCTCGTCCGGGTAGTAGCCATGGTCACAGCTACACCGGTAGATGGGTTCATTGGGCATGCTCCTCGAGCAGACCCCCCGGTTGGGCTCGGTGCACGGGTTTGGGTCGCAGGGGTCGGGACCGCATACCCGCTCTCCCGTGTCTGGATCGGTGTAGCTCGCCTGCCCCGTTGGACACTCCGTGTGACGGGTCAGAGTCCACTCTCTCTTGGCCTCGGCGATCAGGAAGATTCCGTTTTCCGGAATGATATGACCCGCTAGCGAGATGGGGTTGTAGAGGGAGCAGTCGTTGCCGTTGACGCCTACCAGGTCCAGGCAGGACAGGTCCGTCCCGGGGGGGCCGGCCAGCTCCACGAAGTTGACGCGCTGCTCGGGGGTCGCATCCGCCGCCGTGCTGAAGCGGAAGAAGACCTCGTTGATCACCACCTCTCCAGGGCTTACCGGCGGAGCGTCCGTACAGCGAAGGCGCTCATGGGAGTTGCAGCTTCCCAGGGTGGCAGCTACCGCCAGGATGGCCGGGGCAAGCAGTATTCGACGAGGTCCTCCATGCCTTCTCATAGCGAGGCCTCCATGATTGCGCGAACGATGTGATCCCGTATGTCGAGATCGCCGTCTCGTTCGAAGCGCGCATATACGTTGTAGCGGCCCCCGAAGCGAAACCGGCCCGTCCTCCAGGCCAGGTCCAGGTAGCCGCCGGTTTCCCGTATTCCACGCTGCCCATCGTCGAGATCCTCGTTCGCGTAGGCCAGCCGGCCGGTTGCAACCAGGTCTACGGGCAATCTGTAGCGGGCTCGCAGCCAGGTGGCGTGGGAGCGTTGGAACTGGTCGTCGTAGCGAGTGACGTCCTCCAGGTAGTAACGGTAAGAGGCAGCCACGGTTAGATCGTCGATGGGATTGATCGTCGCGGTGAGAGCCGTGGTGGCCTTGGCGCCGGCGCGAATCGGTTCATACCCATCTATTTCCGGGTTGTCCTCGTCGATTATGCGCACGAAGGTGCCGTAGCTTTGCTCGCGGCCTCCCGTCGTGATGTCGCGGTCCGTCATCGCTCCGTACAGTGAAAAGCGGTACCCCCTGATAGGCGTGTAGGTCACCGTACCGGTCGTGTAGAGGTTGATGACATTGTCGTCGGGATCCGTGTTGAGATAGGGATCGAAGGTGAAGCGAACCTGGAGGTTGGATTGAGGCTTCCAGGTCATCTGGGCGCGCAGACCGCTCTCGGCTCGCTGGCGGTTGCCAAGGTACTGGGTTGGAGCCGCCGGAGCCCTGGCCCTGGGGTTCTCGAAGTCGATGGAGTAATGGCGAGCGATGAGGCTCAAGTCGAAGGGGCGGGTGCTGTGATTCATCTCGGCCAAGAGCCCGAGCCCTCCGTTGAAGGTGCCGGTGACCTCTCCAAAGGCGTTGATCTCGCCAAGACGCAAGGCCGTGTCGACTCCAACCGCGCCGAAAGGTGACTCGCGAGGCATGGAGTGAGACTCGGAGAAGTTCACGCCATCACCGAGCAGCCAGTCGATCATGGCTACATAGGCCGTGATCCCGACATGGTGATCGTCGGGGAAGCGAACAGTAGCGTTGCCGGCGAGGGTTTGCTCCAAAAAGGCGTTGGTCAGTGTCAAGAACCTAGCTCGCTCGTCGTTGCCCAGGCGATCGATATAAACGGTGCTCGGGTTGATGCTGTACTGATAGACGTCGGTGGGTTTGGCGGAGTACAGCGCGCTCGCCTGCAGACGAAGGTTGGAGCCCAGCTTCAAGTTGGCCACCTGCGCGCCTACCCCTAGTAGGCCGCGCTTGTAGTTGCTGAATCTGGCGCCGTCGGTGTAGAGCGTGATGCCCGTGTCCGGGTAGAAGCCGTTCGGTGTCATCCTGTCGGTGCTATCGAAGGTCAGGCGGCGGCCCCAACCAGCGCGGAAGTTTCCCAGAGCGACAGTCAAATCCTCCTTCTCCCATATGCCGTAAAGGAGGTTGCCCGTGCTTCCCCACGACGGGCCTTCAGTGACCTGGAAGGTGTCGTCACCGATCGTCATCGCCGCGGTGGGGCCTGTACGTTCCTGCAGGAGAAGATGCCCGCCGACGCGAAGGTTTTCGCCGACGTCTCCCCGCAGACGCAGGTGCATGGCGGGGGGGGACGGGCCTGCCGCGTCGGCACCGAGATCGGCCAGGTTGTCGATGATTTCGAAGCGCGCGTCTCCGCTTAGCTCGACTGGTCTGATTGGAGGCCGACGCACCCTGACGAACGGCCTCATCATCTCCAGCACGTCATCCGGTATCGACTCTATTTTTGCCAGCTCGGAGACGGAGGAGAACCTCTCTACTTGCCTCCGCCGATCGAGGATGTCGTCCACCATCGGCCAGGTCAAGCCAGGCAGCTCGAAGAGCGCCTCTCTGTCGGCGGTGTTGAGATCCACGGGATCTCTCATCAGGATGACCAGATGATCCAGCTCCTCCTGCTCCAGCACGCCGTCCAGATAGAGCTCGCGCAGGTCGTCCTCAGTCTGTACTAGGATCAACGTTTCGGTTTGGTAGGCCGAGGCTGGCCCGGGGCTCGCAAACAGAGCGCCCAGGAGCACCGAAGAAAGAACGCAAAGTCGTCTCATCACGCACCCTTGTTGTATGGAAGGGCGAAGTTGAAAGCGGGGAGCAGGAGAGAAGCGGATAGTGTGACTATGGCACAAGGAAGAGTAATTCTGTCAGGTTTGGGGGCCCACAACAACTGTGCCAAACAAAACGCTTCTCAGGCTTGCCCAGCATGCTGGCGGCAGAGACGACCGCTTCGTCTTGTTTCGGCTCGAGCGCCTAAAACTCGTGTATGACGAGGCCCGAGCGCAGCTTGGGCTCGAACCAGGTGGATTTGGGGGGCATTATCATTCCCGCATCGGCGATGGCCATCAGTTGATCTATGCGGGTAGGGAACATGGAAAAGGCCGCCGCGCACTCCCCCGAGTCGACTCGACGCTCGAGCTCTTCCATTCCCCGGATACCACCGACGAAGTCGATTCGCTTATCCGTTCGAGGGTTCTCGATCCCGAGGATCGGCTCCAGAAGGTTGTTCTGGAGGATAGACACGTCCAGGCTGCCAACTGGATCCTTCGGGTCGAAAGAGCCTTCCTTCGCCACAAGCGAGTGCCATTCGCCGTCTAGATACATGCCGAAAGATAGAGGGGCATCCGGTTTCTTGTCACCGCCAGGCGAGAGGTCGAATTTTTCACTGATCCTCTCGACGAATGCCTCCTTGGAGAGGCCCGCGAGATCCTTCACGACCCTGTTGTAGTCCATGATGTACATCTGGTCGTGTGGGAAGATGACGGTAAGAAAGAAGTTGTACTCCTCGAGGCCCGTGTGTGCCGCCCCCGCCTTCTTCCTGCGACTCTCTTGAACTCGCGATGCGGCGGCGGACCGGTGATGGCCGTCGGCGACATAGAGCGCGTCCACATTGCCAAACTCTTTCTCTAGGGCTTCGATTGCGCTCTTCTCGTTCACCACCCAGAAGGTATGGACTATTCCGTCATCGGTCGTGAAGTCGTAAGCAGGGGGAGCACCTGTGAGGCGATCGACGAGATCATCTATCGATGGACGGGAGCGGTAAGTCAGAAAGACAGGCTCGTCGTTGGCGTTCAGAAGGTCTATGTGCCTTGTGCGATCGTCCTCTTTGTCGGCGCGAGTCAGCTCGTGCTTCTTGATTAGGTCCTTTTGGTACTCCTCCACGCTCGCTCCCGCCACGAGGCCGGTTTGCGTATGCTGGCCCATCTTCTGCCGATACAGGTAGAAGCAGGGGCCGGGATCGGGCACGAGAATCTGGTCCCTCTTGAAGCGAGCCAGATTCTCACGACCTCTTTCGTAGACCTCGGGCGCGTGCTCATCGGTGCCCTCGGGCATGTCTATCTCGGGTCGAGAGATGTGAAAGAAGGAGAGGGGGTTTCCTTGCGCATAGGCCCTGGCTTCCCCACTGTTGACCACATCGTAAGGAGGAGCTGCTACCTTCGAGACCATATCCGTGGGTGGGCGCAGGCCGGCGAATGGATGTACTATCGACATGGCTACCTCCCGCGGCTCGAATGTCCGCGCGCGTATGGGTTGAAGATCTTGGGGAGTGGTACCACCTTCCGGCCGGCGGGTCCTACTCTATTCGGCCAGCCTACCGAGTATTACCCCCCAATGTAGAGGTCGCGAGCGGCACCGCCGAAGGCTTTAGGCCGGACCCGAAGAGGTGCTCCACCTGCCTGGTTACCTTCGCCACGCCTGCATATGGGGGGGATAGAGCGTCTCCCGGTCATCTGGCGATCGTATTTGGAAGCGAAGAGGTCCGTTTGCCGCGTGGCGCGGTGAGGGGAAGGCTGTCGGCGGGCCAGCAAGGCCGTCGCCAACAGGGGGTGATTCATGCTCGAGCACAAAGTGCTTTGCCTTGGGGCTCTGCTGGCAACGTTCGCACTTGGTTGCATCGACAACCCAGGGGATCCTGGAAACCCTGACCAGGGAAGACAGTGCACCTGGGATATGGTGGATGCGGACACCGGCGAGATCATCGAACGCTGGACCTACGCCTATGCCATCAGAGGGCACATGATATGGCAGCAGGTCGATTACGGAGGCACCGGAGAGATCGACTTTCGAATCGACTACTACTTCGACGACTCCGGCCTACTCGAGCGGGAGGAAATAGACGAAAACGGCGATGGCGTCGCAGATCGCACCATCACCTACCACTATGACTCCCGCTCATTGAGGATACTCACGGAGGAGGCCAATCGAAACGGGCGAACGGACTTGCGGCGGCATTTCTCTTACGACGAGAGAGAGAGGCTACAAGCGAGAGATGACGACTACGAGGCAGACGGCGAGATCAACGCCAGAACGACATGGTCTTATGACGCCGACGACAACCCGGTGCGAGTGGAGCTCGACCACGGACCCGATGGGGCGGCAAACCAGATCGTGGCGCAAGACTTCGAGCTGATAGCGGGCGTCTTTCGGTTGGTTCTTCGCAGAGGCGACTGGAATGCCAATGGAAGCTGGGATTACAGCCATCGCCATTTTTGGAACGAGAGTGGTCTGTTGATTGGGCGGGAGATCGACGAAACCGGAGATGGCAACATCGACCAGCGTTGGCGTTACGGCTACGACTCCAGCGGGAACAGGATTTCCGGGGAGGGAGACACGACCGGCGATGGCAACTGGGACGTGCGCCAGAGCTATAGCACC
>SKWY01000207.1 GCA_007128675.1 Deltaproteobacteria bacterium
CGCTCAGGCGCTCATCAACCAGCCAGAGCTTCTCATTCTGGATGAGCCCGTCTCGGCCCTCGATCCAGTTGGAAGAGCGGAGGTGCTGAAACTAATCGAAGCCTTGGGGAAGCAATCGACGATCTTCATGTCCAGCCACATCCTCGCCGACGTGGAGCGAGTGTGCGAGAAGGTTGCAATAATCAACCATGGACGCCTGCTGGTACACGAGCAGACCGCAAAACTGCGAGCCCAGGCAATTCAGCCCATCGTCACCCTTGGGGTTCGAGGAGAAACCACGAAGCTGGAGGCAAGACTAAGGGATGAGCCTTGGCTCGTAGACCTCGTCTTGGATCCCCTCTCCCCGAATGACTCGGTAGGCGAAGCCGAGGGCCAGGCAACGACGAAGCTGCGTCTGACGACGAATGACCTAGACGCAGCCGAGCTCGGCATTCCCAGATTGGTCTCACAGCTGGGCCTTGGTCTAGTTTCCCTCTCACCGGCAACACCCACTTTGGAGGAGGTCTTCATCGCCCTGGTGGACAGGAACAAGGCATCGGAAGAGGAGAAGTCGGCATGAGGGGCCTTCTTGCGTTTGTTCGAAAGGAGCTTCTCGAACAAGTGCGCACCTACAGGCTGATCGTCCTCTTGGTCTCCTTCCTGCTCGTCGGTCTCGTCTCTCCGCTACTTGCAAAGGTCACGCCCGATCTGGTCGGGATGATCGCCGAGGATGAGCTCGGCGGCATGGAACTAATCGTCACCAGATCTCCGAACGTAAGCGATGCTCTGCTTCAGTACCACGGCAACTACTCCCTGCTCCCCCTATTGGTCATCCTCTTGAGCTTCGGGACGGTGAGCGGCGAGAAGAGCCGCAAGACCGCACCCATGGTTCTCGTAAAGCCCGTTTCCCGCCGGGCCTTCCTGCTCGCCAAGGCGGCAGTGCCAGCCGCCCTGATCCTTGGCGGCACCCTGCTTTCGGCGGCGGGCTGCCTGCTCTACACGACGGTGCTCTTTGGAGAGATTCATCTAGCCGGATATCTCATGGTCAACGGCATGATGCTCTCCAGCTTGCTCTGCTACCTCTCGCTGACCCTCATGGGTAGCGTGCTGACTAGGAGTCTGCCCGCCGCGGCAGGCGTCGGCCTTGGGGGTTACGTCGTCTTCGCCGTGATCGGCGCCTTGCCGTTTTTGGGGAAGTACACACCCGCCGGACTCTCTGGATTAGCGGGACAAATCATCCTCGGCCGAGAGGTGTCGGGAATTGCCTGGAGCTTACTTGCTACCGCTTGCTTCACCTTGGTGTTCCTGGTCATCGCCGACCGGGCACTTGCAAGACAAGAGCTATGAGTAAAGCACCAGAAGACGACTCCCAAACGAGCAGGGAGGGTTTTCGCAAATCACCGGCGAGGGTCCTTTCGGCCGCCGAGGCAAGCTTCGATGGCAAGAGCCGTGGCCAACGAAACCGCCACGACCAGGATCCCTCGAACAGTTCGAGAGCATCGGTTCGAGCCGTGAGGAGTGTGCCGTGCCCGCTCTACTGCCGGAGTCGGGGCATCCTTGTGCCATTGTTTCTTCTATTGGCGATGGCGTGTTCCTCGGAGCCCGAGCCTGGACAGAAGATAGCGACCTTCGTTGCCAAGGACGATGGAGAGCAGACTGCTCGTTCCGAGCTCTTCCTTGGAAGAGACGACTCGAGGGTGACGATAGAGAAGGCCGAGGTCCTTGACGAGAAAGGCAGTGCCGTCTTCGCCGTGACCAGCGTCCTGCACGAGGATGACAAGGTCCGCTTCACCTCCCGCTACCGCTTCATGGGCTCGGTCGAAGAGGCGGATCTGGAGCTGCTGCCTTCGGTCATCCGCTGGCGTAAGAGGAAGGGCCTGGCAATCTCGCGCGCAACAGTCGAGGTGGAGGATCCCGTGCTTCTCGACTGGCACATTGGCTTCGGACCGGTGGGCTCCGTCGCCCTCTGGCATCGCTTCGCACCAAGGCTCATGAACATGCTCGCAAAGGAAGAGCAAGCAGAGCACACACTTCCCGTCTTCAGCTTCTCACGAGGCCAGCTTTGGGACCTTTTCGTATCTCATAGGGAAACTCGAAAGGCGAATGTTGGAGGTGTAGAGAAGACTTCGCATCGCTTCTTCGTCAGCACACATGCAAGTGGCCACACGGTGTGGATCGATGGAGATGACGGCTCTCTTCTCTCGGTCGACAACGTCTTCGGATTGCGTGTGTTTGGCGAGACGATGGTCAGGGAAGACTTCTCCTTGCCCGAAAGAGACATCGAGCCCTTACCCTGTTTCTTGAACGAGGAGCATCTGACGATTCGGAACGATGATGTCGAGCTGGCCGGAACGCTCACATTTCCCGTCGAGGAAGAGAAGCCTTTCCCGCTGGTGCTGTTGATTCATGGCAGCGGGGCGGTAGACAGGGATGAAAGCCCCTTCATGGTCTTTCGACACCTTGCCCACGATCTTGGAGAGGCGGGCTTCGCTGTCTTTCGCTATGATAAGCGCGGCGTTGCAGAGAGCCGCTTTCTAGGAGAGGAGAGGACCATCACGCTGGAGACGCTGGCCTCCGACGTCAAGGCATGGCTCGACGTGATGGTAACGAGACCAGAGATCGACTCGAAGCGAATCACGCTGGCTGGCCACAGCGAGGGTGGTTACATAGGACCGTTCGTAGCATCGAGAGATACACGAGTAGCCAACGTCGTAATGCTTGCCGGCGCCGTCGACCCACTGCTCCAAATCGTACGCGAGCAAGCATTTCTGGTGGGTGAGGCCCATGGCTTGACGCAGGCCGAGCTCGATCGTTTGATCGGCTCCCAATCCGTCCTCCTGCGACGAATCGAGTCGGACGTGGATTTCGCGGACGAGGAGCAATCGGAGCAGTTGGAGTGGTTTCGAAGCCATGTCAGGTACGATCAAGAAGCCACCCTCCGAGCACTGGATGTTCCTCTTCTGGCGATATTCGCCGACGGAGATATTCAGGTGCCGATCGGCCAGGCGGATCGAATGGCGACGCTCGCGGAGAAGAAGCCTGACGGTATGATCGAAATCGAAGTACTCGATGGGCTCGATCATGTCTTGATGGACAACCGAGGCGGGCGTGACGGTCTCGGGCTCCTCAACGATCCCGACCGAAGGCTCGATCCCAGGATTCCACGGCTGATGGCGGAATGGCTCGACCGCTGACCCAAGGATTGGCCTCTTTGAAGGGCAAAGCCATTTCGACCGGTGCCATGAATCGAGGCCCGCCACTTTCTTGCACACTGTTTTCGGACTAACATCCAGCTCTCGAGCAGCATTGGCCTCATCCACCAATCCCCTCTCGCCTTCGTGGCCGGATGCGGCGCTCACTCGACGCAAGGAGGTTCAAGTGCGACGACCAGCTTCGATCCTAAGCGCAACTCTTCTTCTCATCACGCTTTCCGCCTGCCCGAAGGAGTCAGGCCCCGAGCCTGCGACAACGATTCTGGAGGGACCACCCGAACTCACGGCGAGCAGGTCCGCGACCTTCCTGTTCTCCTGCGATCAGGAGGACTGCGAGTTCTCCTGCCGCCTCAACGACAGATCGTCCGCCCCCTGCGAAAGCCCCCACACCTACGACAACCTCCAAGACGGATCACACAGGTTCGAGGTGTGGGCGAGAAGCAGCGATGAGGTCACGGAGGAAACGCCCGCCACCCATTCCTGGACAATCGACACCCAAGAGCCACTAACGACAATCACTGCGAACGTGGAGAGTCCGACCAGAGAGACCAGCGTGGAGTTCGCTCTCGAGTGCGACAAGGCTGACTGCACCTTCGAGTGCGTGCTGAACGACGGAACATTCGAACCTTGCGAGGCAAACGTTTCCTTCGTGGACCTACCCGATGGAACCCATGAGCTTCGGGCCCGGGCAACCGACAGCCTCGGCAACCTCGAGAGCAGCCCGGCTGCATTCAACTGGACCATCGACACTGTCGCACCAACAGCAACCATCATCCTTGGACCCGATCCTCTTTCCAGCTCGAGCCGCGCAATCTTCGTGATCGAGTGCGATGAGCCCGACTGTCTGCTCGATTGCCGAATCGACGAGGAACCTTTCGACTCCTGCCCCGGGACGTCTCCCGCATATGACGGCCTCGCTGATGGTGAGCACATCTTCGAGGTCCGAGCCCAGGATCTAGTTGGAAACGTCCAGGATCCGCCCGCCAGATACGAGTGGGCCATAGACACCGTCGCTCCAGTGACAAGCATCACCGACCTGGAGGTGGAAGGTCTCGGAGCCCTGTTCCGACTCGAATGCGACAAACCTCCATGCACCTTCGAGTGCGGTGTGAGCGATGGCCAAAAGTACCCTTGTCCATCGACTCATCGCGTCTCCGGTATCGGGCCTGGAGAGCATACGCTCTTCGTCAGAGCGACCGACTCCATCGGCAACAGGGAAGATCCTCCGGCGACCATCGACTTCACGATCGAAGAGGATGACTCCCATTCTCTCTGGCAAACCTTGGCTGTCGGCGGCAGTCATGCCTGCGCCATAGCCGCGGACCACACCCTTTGGTGCTGGGGACAGAATGATCGCGGGCAGCTAGGCGACGGTGCCCGCGAGCCCAGAAGCAGGCCAACGCCCGTTGGGGAAGGCTACTGGCGTGATGTCGTCGCCGGGTATGCCCACACATGCGCCATCGATGACGAGGAGCGTCTCTGGTGCTGGGGGCGAAACGACACCTCGCAGACGGGCCTCCCCGCCGGCGAGGATATCGTCTTGCCAACCCTGACCGACGAGGAACGAGGCTGGACCCGAATTGGCGCGGGCATTGGACATACATGCGGCATCAAGAGCGACGAAAGCCTGCACTGCTGGGGGCGCAACGAAGTCGGCCAATTGGGCGTCGAGCCGACTTCTTCCCCTTCCCTCGAGCCGCAACAGCTCGAGGGGACCGACTGGCTCGCCCTCTCGGTAGGCTACCACCATGCATGCGCGATGAAGAATGACGGCTCGATCTGGTGCTGGGGAGACAACCTTGCCGGTCAGCTGGGCTCCGACAGCGAGGGCAGGATAAGACACGTCAGCGCGGTTTCCGGCGCCAGAACAGTCAGCGCCGGCGGCGAACATAGCTGCGCCATTGATGGGGAAGGTAGGCTGATTTGCTGGGGCTCGAACCGTCACGGACAAATCGGCACGGGAGAGACGTCCATGCGGGAGGCCCCTCATCTCCTCGAGGATGAAGGCCCTTGGATGGACGTATCCGCCGGCCCCACCCATACCTGCGCAGTCAACGAGGACGAAGAGCTTTGGTGCTGGGGAAGAAACCAAATGGGCCAGCTAGGCTCTCCCCCTCCCGATGGACGACACTCGCCGATGCAGGTGGATATCGATCGAGTGTGGTCGGCTCCCGGCGCCGGTTCGGAACACACCTGCACACTGGACTTCAAGGGGAAGGCGTGGTGCTTTGGCAGCAACAGCGAGGGTCAGCTCGGCTCCGACATTTCACTGGACAGAACCGTTCCCGTGGCGGTCGCGGGGGATAATAGCTGGTCGAGCATGGCGCCTGGTGGCGGCCATACCTGTGGGCTCGACGATGAAGGAGCGGTGTACTGCTGGGGCCGAGGAGATCTCGGAGAGCTGGGCATCGGAACTTCGAGCAACCACGGGATACCCTCCAGCGCCGCCATGCAAGACGCTCTCATGCTCGTCAGTGGTGAGCATCACTCCTGTGCCCTGAAAGACAATCACAGGGTCTGGTGCTGGGGTAGCAACAACACTGGCCAGCTCGGGGTTTGGGGCTTCACGCCGAGGCTAGAGCCCACACCGATTGAATCGGAACAAGCATTCGGCGCGCTGGCTAGCGGCGCGAACCATTCCTGCGGCATAGCCCTCGACCACTCTTTATGGTGCTGGGGTAACAACGCCGAAGGCCAACTCGGTGGTGGAAGCTCGGGTGTATACGCCAGCCTCCCTATACAAGTAGAAGAACAGACAGACTGGGAGGAGGTCTCGGCGGGGCTCTTCTTCTCGTGCGGACGAAGGAGCGGATCTCTTTGGTGCTGGGGACAAAACGAG
>SKWY01000457.1 GCA_007128675.1 Deltaproteobacteria bacterium
AGCTGCGCTACACAGATCCAGAGGTGGAGAGCGACAGAAAATTCCTAACCAAGCTGCGAAGGCAAGAGATCTTCTGCCTCATGAACGCGGATCTCGTGCTCGCGCCTTGCAGAGTCGCTCTGAACCATATCGTTTCCTTGGGCGTTCCCGAGGATAAGATCCTTCTTTTGCCTCCGGCCGTGGACCTGGATGCCTTCTCCACCTCCGAGCCCGACGATGACGAGGCCTGCCGCCTTCTCTACTTGGGCAGCCACGCCTCCTGGCAAGGCCTACCGAGCCTTCTTTTCTCGCTGCGCCAGATTGCCGAAAAGAGTCGATTTCAGGCACGTATAGTAGGCCCTAGCCATGGCTCTTGGCGCCAACAGCTTTCGAGCATGGTCAGGGAGTTCGAGCTTCGAGACATGGTGAAGATCGAAGAGGCGGTGCCCCACGAGGATGTTCCAGAGTTGATTGCCTGGGCACACGTGGGTCTGGCTCCATTGATGAAGGTCGACCGAAACACGGTGCAAGGCTCGGCCCCATTGAAGATTGCAGAGTACCTCGTGGGCGGTAGACCCGTAATCACGACCGACCTTCCAATGTGCAACGACATCATCGAGCATGAGGTCAACGGCCTGCTATACCCCGCCACGGATGAGGACGCGCTGGCAAGCTGCCTTGCCCGCATTTGCGCGGACAAGAAGCTACGCCTCGAAATGGGCGCCGAGGCACGCACGCGTGGCACCGCGCGTTTCGACTATAGAAGCTATGCCAGTCGACTACTCAAGATCTATCAAGGGCTCGTTTCTCCCTCGGTCATCTTGAGCGAGGACTCCCGTTTCGAACCGACTCCCACCGGCAAGTCGTCACCAACAGAGCAGACGGTCACTCTGCCCGTGGACATCCCCCCAGAAACTCCGCCACCCACATCTGCTTCCTTGAGAGATCCCCCGACTCAAACCGAAGGGCTAAAAGAGAAGGAAGAGCCGCCGGTTCATCAGGAAGAGGACACGGGATCGCTGTGCCTCACCGAGATGCCTTGGTCGGAAAGGGTTGAGAAAGGCACCGGCCCACAGAAGCTCTTGCAAGCTCACGCAGGTGATTCGAAGGACACCGATCCAAAAGCCGGTCTCGAAGAACGAGAGCAACCGACACCTGTCAAACCACAGGCCATGGGGCTTGCCGGAGAGCCACGGCAAGACGAACCCAAGGCGCAGGATGAGACGCCTGCGCCGGTCTACGCCGAAGACACGAGCCCAACTCCAACTCCCGAAAGAAAGCCCAACCAAGATGCGTCTCCACCGATGGAGTATACGCCCCCATGGCTCAAGGAGCCCAAGGACGATGAGGCGAAACCAAGCGCCGTGCCCACCGGACCGTCTGCCCCTCGAAGCAAGGGAGAGAGCAACGAGTTGACGGAAGCACAAGCGGCCACTTCCGGTGGGGCCCATTCTGCGCCCGCCGACCCTTCCAGTATTCCGAAAAGCGCGCCCATACAGTCGGCCAAGGAGCGAGGGAAGCCGGCAGAGCGGCCCGCGAGTTCGAAGGAGCAAGTCGTAGGCTCGAGCACTGCATCGCCGCTGGATGAGAGAAGCAAGGGAATCGAACCCGCCAAGGACGGCTCGACAGGCGCCTTTGGTGAAAAAGCCTCGAAGGACCCAAAGGAAGACGAGCCGGTCGAGATCGACCCGGACGAAGCCATCCTCCTAGACACCTTCGAACCTTGTGAGAAGAACCGGGAGGAAGCGCCCGGGACTGCAAATGAGCAGCCCCAAAAAGACCGGGAAGACCCCGGGAAGCCCTCCAATGAGAAGCAGGACAAGGAAGCCGGCATCGAGATTGCCCCCGCTCCATCGCCCCGGGCTCCTATGAACCCGAAGCCCGACGAAGCCCTCTCTCCTTCCAAGCCAGAATCAAAGCCAAAGAGTTCTGGCAAACGCCTTGGCGAAGAGGACACCAGCCCAGGGTTCAAGAGTTGATGGAGGCTGGCCGGCATCAGACAGAGGGATCGTACGTGTGGAAGCCTACTCTCGTGTTCTTTCTGGTTGGCGGTCTGCTGCTTCCACCCGCAGTGTCCCACTCCGATCAGGTATCCACGGCTCTCGAGGACAAGGCTGCATGGGAGGCCGACGATTCATCGTCGGAACGAAGGATAATCGAAGCAGTAATCGTCGATGGCAACCTTCGAACGAGGACCAACCTCATCAAGAGAGTCCTGGATCTCGAACCCCCAATCCCACTGGACGAGCGCCGATTGGAAGAAGGCAGGCAGCGGCTGATGGATCTCGGCCTGTTCGTGAACGTCCTTCTTCGCCTCGAACGTGGAGAACAAAGGGGTGGAGTAGTCCTCGTGGTGCGGGTAGTAGAGCGAGGCAGCCTACTGCTGTCCGATCTCTTTCTCGGCTTCACTGACGTAACCCCCTTCTACGGGGGCTTCGGCGTGGCGGACACGAACGTGGCCGGCACGGCGCTTTTTGCTCACGGGGCCTTCGTGCTGGGCAGCGAGGGAAGACGCGCGTTTCATCTTTCGGTGTCGGATCCGAACATCCTGAACAGATACTCTTTGGGGCTCGGCTTGATTCACCTCAGAGGCCTCGAGCTACACTGTCCTGGAGGCTTCTCCGCCTGCGACGCGGAAGAGCTGTCTCGGCTGGAGTACCGAAGAACCGGAGGAAGAGCCTCGGCGGGCCTACTTACCGGTGACGCCTCCAGAGTCGGATTCCACTACCGCTTCGAGAGTCTTCATTCGAGAACTTCGGGCGAGCTTTCGGCAGGTGACGACGACGAGGAATGGACAGTCGCCCTTGGGCTACCCCCGATGCTGATTGGGCCCAGTCGCATCTCCTCCCTCACCGTCAGCTTCGAGCACGACACGACCGACGATCCCTTTCTCGCCAGAAGAGGCATTCTTTTGGATCTATATGCCGAGGTGGGCAGCGAACTCTTCTTTTCCAGTTACGAGTACTCGCGTTACGGAGCAAGACTCGACACGTTCTGGCCGGGTTTTGGGAAGCACTCGATACAGGTGGGAGCCTTTGGCGGCTTCATTCAGGGAGACGCGCCATTCTTCGACCGATTCCACGTGGCTGACCACAGCTTCTTCACCGTGGGCGCCAACGCGGTTCCTCGCGCGCTTGGCATATCCTTCACAGAGGTCTCGCAGTACGACGATGTGCTGCTGGCAGTCGATGTCGGCTACAGGATCCCACTGCGCCTCCAAGGTCGCTTCATCTATAGAAGCTACTTCCATGCATCCGCCGCACTAACCTTGTCGGCGCATACCGTCGACGGCTCGCTTCTGGATCTTTCATTGGATCCGCGAAACGAGATTAGCCGCTTTCCTCTCTCCGGCGACCTCGGTTTGCGTCTCGACACAACCATAGGCTCGTTCTCGCTCGGTTTGTCCTACCCATTGGACCTGATGCTCTAGTACCCACTTTTCTCACGACCTCGTTTTGGCAAGAAATGCCTTGCTCCACATGAGATTGCCTTCGAATCAACGAACCCAAGCGGAAAGCAGGCAGAGGTCGTCGAGGCCTCGCCAAGAGCCGCGCGCCGTGGATTTTGGAGGCTTGCCATTCTCTCTGATCGCCTGCCTTCTTGGCCTGCTTCTTTGCGGCGCGAGCCCAAAGCCGCTGGAGGTTGCATACACGATCCGCGAAGACACGCTGCTGGTGACATTCGATCTCACCTCCCTCCTCTCCGCTGAATTCCTAGAGCGGGTCGATAGCGGACTCACGGCTTCACTGGAGATTCACACAAAGGTGGTGCCCGTATCGTTGGATGACTCGCCGGCGGCACAAGGGCTCTCTTTCATCAGGCTGCGCTGCGAAATTAGATACGACTTGTGGAGAGAAGAGTACCTCGTCTCAATCAGTGACGACGAAGCTGATCGAAGCATCGCCGTGAGCGATAAGAATGCCGCCATATCAGCCTGCGCTCGCCCCGACTGGCTGGCCCTCATAGAGCTAGACGACCTCGACCTACGAAGACGCTACATCGTAGAGGTAGTACTCGACACAAGGCCGGACCGCCCTAGGACCCGCTCGAGAACTAGAGAGCATCTCGAGAGTCCCGGTCGAGGCGGCGCGACGCGATCAGGAGGAAGGAGCCTTTTTGGCACGGTAGCCCGAGCTCTGTTTCGCGAACACGAGGACCATCCTTCCCCCATGGTGGTATTGAGAGGGGTTCCCTTCGGCGAGCCCCTCATCTCTCAGGCCTTATCAGCCGCACAGGGGCTCGAGCATGACCCCGCCCCCCATACCGGTGAAGGCGAACGGGAGGAAGAGTAGATGAAGGACTCCGTCAGCGAGAGATCTTCCAGCCCGGGCAAGGCGACCTCTCGTGACGTCGGAGCCATGGCTCCCGGAGGTTTGAGGCGCAAGCTCGTAATCGCGCTCCTCCTCACGGCGGCGACTCCCTTCATCGCCAGCATGATTCTCTCCGAACGCCTCGCCGAAGAGTCTCTGTCCCTTGGCCTGAACCCAAGGCTGATCACGTCCCTGGACGACCTAGCCACGATCTATCCAGAGTTCATTCGTTCTCTCAGGGCACTGGCAGAGGCCAGAGCCGACCTGCTCGCCAACCACCCTTCACTTGCATCCGACTTCGTCAATGAGCCACAGCATATGCTCAAGGCACAGACAGCGATCCAGGCGGCATGCAACGAGGACGAGAGTCTTCGGAGCGTCATGCTCCTCCGAGACGGCTCGAAGTTCGAGATCGAATGCGAGCACACCGCGGATGGCCACGAAGAGGCGGCCATAGAGCTCGAGAGACGGGCAGGAGGCAACGACATTCGCCTGCTGTTCGCACTAGATGAGACGCTGGTCGTCTCTTTGGAAGAAGCCGAGGAGCTGGCACGGCTCTATTCCGGCCTGGACGCCGATCGAGCCGGCATTCTCCGTGCTTATCGTCGATCCTTTCTCATCTTGCTGGGCGGCTGGATAGCCGTGGCCGGTATCGTGGGTCTCATAATCGCCGGCGGAGCCACCCGCCGCGTCGAGGCGCTGGCGGAAGCCACCCGCCGTGTTTCGGCGGGAGATCTATCCTCCCGTGTCGAGATCAGCGGCAAGGACGAACTGGCCGAGCTCGGGCTGGCCTTCAATGAGATGGTCGAGGAGCTGCGAACTCGTGGGGATAGAATAGTCTACCTGGAGAAGATCTCTTCGTGGCAAGAGATGGCTCGCCGGCTAGCACACGAGATCAAGAACCCCTTGACGCCCATCCAACTAGCCATGCAGCAACTAGAGAACCGATGGCAGAAGACAAAGGGAGAAGACCCGCAGTTTGGAAGGCTCCTTTCCGAGTCGGTGGAGATAGTCAGAGAGGAGATCGATACCCTAGGGCGGCTCGTCGGCGAGTTCTCTGCTTTCGCCCGGCTCCCGGACGTCTCGCCGGAACCAACCGACCTAGTAGCCTGGAGCCAGGATTTCATCCGTACCCATCCAGACCTCGCCGAACAAGCAGCGATATCCTATGACACGAATAGCACGGCGTTGCTTGCCCGTCTGGATCGGAGCATGATGCGGCGGGTACTAGCAAACCTGGTCCAAAACGCCATCGACGCAGCCGAAGGCGCCGGCACGATTCCAAGGGTAAGAATAGCCGTCGAGGACACTGGAGAATGGGCACGGCTCCGTGTTTCGGACCAGGGTCCGGGAATGCCACCAGAGATCCTCGAAAGAATCTTCGATCCCTACTTCACAACCAAGGAAACGGGCACCGGTCTCGGCCTGACGATTTGCAAGAAGATCGTCCTCCAACACGGAGGCACCATGGCCGCCGCCGCCCCGCCATCCGGTGGAGCCATCTTCGACATACATCTCCCAAAAACCAGCGAGCCTGCTTCGACAGCCCGTTGACCGGCTGCCGGGTAAGAATCGAAGCCCGAAATGTTCTATAAGAACCAGGGGACCTCCCTTTAGGCGCACGACTCAACATGGCTACCTTGCTCATCTGCGACGACGAGAAGAACATTAGGCGAACCTTGCGCATGGTTCTCGAGGAAGAGGACCACGAGGTTCTGGAGGCATCCAGCGCC
>SKWY01000251.1 GCA_007128675.1 Deltaproteobacteria bacterium
GTTGATCCTCTTCGGCTAGTTGATCCTTTTCGGCTAGTTGATCCTTTTCGGCTAGTTGATCCTCTTCGGCTAGTTGATCCTCTTCGGCTAGTTGATCCTCTTCGGCTAGTTGATCCTTTTCGGCTAGTTGATCCTCTTCGGCTAGTTGATCCTCTTCGGCTAGTTGATCCTCTTCGGCTAGTTGATCCTCTTCGGCCGGTTGATCGGCGGCGGGCGGCTCGGGGTCGACTGCCGCAAGGAGGCCGGCAGGAGCCGGCTTTTCGGCGAAGCCTAGGGCCGCAAGGCTCATTAGGGCCAGGGGAATCCATTGTCGCATAATCCACCTCTTGTGTGCGGCGTACGGCTTGTTTGTAAAGCAGGCTGATGCCGATTTGCTGGCTTGGACTAGCTTCTAGTAATTAGATTTGCCTACACGTAATGAGCTGCAAACTCAACAACCATTTCGTCGGTTGCCGGCCGCCCGGCACCGCTTTGCAACATTGCGCGGGTCATCCATGCAGCGGTGCCCGAAAATGGTTTTTGAGGACTGGACATGGGACGCACCTGGGAGATGGGTTCAGCCAGCGAACCTTGAGCCAACGTTTTGCGTTTCTCGAATGAAGTCCAGCTCGGACGTTGGAGTGACCAGGAGCTTGAAGAGAGCCGAGTTCCTGCTCTCTTGCCAGCACTTGCGCGACCTAGTATCAATTCTGTAAGTCCAATTTCTAGTCGGCTTGAGTGAGGATCTCCATGTCTATTGGGACCAATTACGGTCTGTGCGGCGTCTGCCGAAGAAGTGTGCCCGCTGAGCACGTGGTCCGCGAAGAAAAGGTCTACTTGAAGAAGATCTGTGATAGCTGCGGGACCAACGAGTCTTTGGTCAGCTCTAGCGCAAAGCGATGGCGGAAGAAGAGAGAAATCTGCCACTACGATGAGAGTCAACCCATCTCATGCGGGCTCGAGTGCGATTCGTGTGACCATGAGCACGAGCCGCGGATGGTCTTCATCGATGTGACCAACCGATGCAACATGAAGTGCCCGATTTGCATCGCCAACGTGTCGAGTATGGGGTTCGAGTTCAATCCTCCGCTGGAGTACTTCGACGAGCTGTTTCGAGACCTTTCTTCCATCATACCCGAGCAGGCTGCCATCAATCTCTTCGGCGGCGAGCCCACCGTGAGGGATGATCTTTTCGATATCATCGAGCTAGGTCGAAGGCACGACCTCGACATCCGCATAGTCACCAACGGGCTTCGGCTGGCCGATGAGGATTACTGCCGCCGGCTTTGTGATGCGCGCGTACCCTTACTTTTTGCTTTCGATGGTCTGGATCCCAGCATTTACGAGCGAATGCGCAAGAACCAGGGCGCCTATGCCAAGAAGCGCCAAGCATTGGAGAACCTAAAGAAGTACAGCACGAAGAAGCATACGATAATGTGCTGCATTGCTCGAAACATCAACGACGAGCACATGAGGGCTCTAATAGATTTTTCGCACGAGAATAGAGATTTCATCAAGTGCGTTCACCTCATCCCCCTCACCGAGACCTGGGAGGAGGGTGAGTTCGAACACGACGTCTCCACGACGATTGAGGATGCCGAGGAGATAATCGATAGAGCGTTTCCAGAGGAAACGGTGGAGTTCGTGCCCTTTGGCCTTCAAGAGAGCCTGGTGCCGCTGATGAGGTTCTTTGGGTCGGCCAAGTTCAGGTGGAAGGGAGTGCATCCAAACTGCGAGAGCATCACCTATCTTGTCAGCGACGGTAACGGATACAAGCCGCTTGCCTTCTATCTGAAGCGTCCGCTCGATGACATAGTCGAGGAGATATGCCGCCTGAGCAAGCAGCTCTCGCCGAAGCTGGATTCCCTGGATCCCGATAACAAGTTGGATCTTGCGCTCGGGCGCTGGCATATTGCTCGTGCCTTCACGCGACCACTTCTTCGGTCATTGAAGCTGGGCGCGATTTTCGAAGACGCTCGCCCCAAGACTGTTCCGCGCATAATCGGCGAGCTTCTTCGCGGCAGGTCTCTCCAGGAGGTCCTTAGCAGTCACAGCAGTGTGAAGGGGTTGATGTACATGGTCGTCCTGCCCTTCGAAGAGCATCATTCCCTCGAGTCCGCCCGACTGAAACGCTGCCTCTCGGCCTTCGCATACGCGGACCCCAAGAGCGGCGAGGTGCGCACGATTCCTGCTTGCATATGGCAGGAGTACAAGAACCCGATCTTGCGCTCCATCGCGGAGAAGTACTCCAGCGCCCCCCGGCGGCGGGCTGCATCTTCCTAAAGCGGATATGGCGAGCAGCCCAGCTCACGGCGTGAAAGAAGCTGGACCGCATCCCTTGCCAAACGCACTGCTCGTACTCACGGCCTCTGCGCCGCATTCTCCCTTTTTCGGCTGGTCCCAAATCGTCGGATATCAGACGCCGCCCGCGATCCGCTGACCGACTCATCGCGCTCGCAAAGCCGCGCTCTCGCTCGACGCTCCTTCAAGTAACTTTCCAGGTGAAGCCCTCTTGCGCCCGAAGGTGCGACTGTTTCAGTTAAATCGATCGCTTGCCAGAGTCTTCAAAAAGTTCGATCCGACGATCAAGGATCGGTCAGAAGGGCCACGATAATGCCGACTACCTGGAGCGAGGCTGCGGCGATTGCCGCACCGACCACCAAGGTTTGTCCACTTTGCCCAACGGCGATGGCCAAAAGAGCCCAGACGAGAACCAAAGAAAAGACCACGTCGCGTCTTGTCCATGCGACCGCTAGACCGATGGCCAGGGCTGCGGCTATGGCTATGATGGCCCAGATCGGCTCGGAAATCGGACCACCGCGAAAGCCGGCAGCGTAGAGGGCGATAGTCACGTTCGCGACGGTGGCGACCGTAATCCAGCCCAGATAGAGGCTGAAAGGGAAACGGAGTGTCCAGTAGTCGGCGCCGGTAAGAGAGCCCTTTAGCCTCTCCAGCCGAAGGTAGATGAGAATCAAGCAGACTAGGATTCCCAGCATGAAGACCAGGCTCAGGCCGATGAGCAGGTGATGCCACGCCAGGATCCACGCGATATTGAAGACGCAGGAAAGTACGAACAGCGGGCCGATAAGGCTCTGATCAAAACCGTCTCGTTTGGAAGGCGCTGCCTGAACCAGGGCATAAACGATGAGTGAAAGATAAATTAGCCCCCAGATGGAGAAGGCATAACCCGCCGGAGTAAAGAGAACCGGGAATTCTGCCGACACTTCGCCCGTGGTTCTCCCGCCGATGGGCAGGAAGTTGGCGAGCCAGTTGACGACGATGGTAGCCAGAATCGCCAGTATTACGGTTATCTGTCGGAGCATGATGTTGCCCTCGGCTATAGCCGAAGCTCGAAATCGGTGGAGTAGCGAATCGTTGGTCTCGGTCTTCCAAAGAGCCGGGTCTTCCGTCGTTGCGGCCTCGGATTGCCCTCTCTACTCGGTTAGGGCCAGCCGCGCGCCGAGGCCCAAGATGAGAAGGTCGAGGACGTTGCCCGTGAAGCGAGGATCCGCACTGGACTGCGTCCAGAAGCGGCGTTCGCCCGCCGTACCGTCGGCGCCCCCGCCTAGGAAACGAGCCACCAAGAACACTTCACCGTACCCAGCCAGAGGAGCTCCGGCCCTGAAGGACACGTCGTAGAGCCACCCAACCACATCCACATCGCGAAGGTTCAGGTAGCGGACCGGAGCATAGAATCCCTCAACGGTCGATTCCAGGAACCGCTCATTCCCGAAGCTGCGCCTAAGGGCGAGGGAGATGACCGGGACCGGCCCGAGATCCTGTGTAACGACTCGAGCGTCGTTTCCATCAACGTCGAAGCCGCCGAAGACTCTGGAGGCGTTACGCAGTTGCAGTCCGGCTCCCAGAGAAAAGCTCCAAGGGGACTCATGCAACAGACGGTAGCGATAGGTGAGACGGTAGAAGTCGAAACCGTACTTCAAGTCCAGGGGGGTGTCGTCGGCGAACACGACATCGTCGATGGTGATCCCGCCGGCCCGGTCGATCCTGGTCGCGGTGACTAGAGTCAGCGGCTGAAATAAGAAGGCGAGTTCGTGCCTCTCTCCGAGGGTCGCGAGAACCTCGAACCGAGAGTAAGGCAGAAGTATCTCTTGGCCACCTTCCCGAACGTAGTCGAACTCGTATGTCCCCTCGCCGATTTGGATTTGATGGCGAAGAGCTTTGAGGAAGCCCATCTCCGCAGTCGGGTACACAGCTATCTCAGCTCGAGCGGGAGCGGAGGATAGCAGAAATGCGGCCAGGCACAGCCCCATGCACACGCGAGCGGTCCCTTTACTCTTCATAGTCGTGATTCCTTTCCCGAATAGAGCAGTCGTTCGAGCATTGAGCGCTGTGAGGCATGCGCCGTGAAGTATTTGAGGATGGCAAGAACCTGATGACTCCGTGATTGAGTCAGGACCCGAGGAGCATAGGCCTTTCATCGGGCGCCGCAAGTACTTTCCCCTACACTCACGGGGTTCATGGAGCCACAAAGCTGAAACAAGGCCTGCTCATTGTTCCGACGAGAGCTCGCATGGAGCATGAGGCACCCGTCTCCACTGTCGTAGGTGGACTGACATTCATTACGATTGGCACCCGAACGGGCTTGGTCATGAGGCTATTGCCTCGAGAATCTCGGAGAGATGCCTGTGGACGCGACAAGGCCGGCACAAGATCATTGCCGAAGGTAGACCAGCCGGTAGCTGACGGGCCGCGGCAGTGCGTTGAAGCTTACAGTGGTCGAGATGAACAGTGTTTGTCCATCGGGATCGAGGCTGTAGTCGCTCTCGAAGCCGCCGCGGTCTCCCTGGAGCCGGAGGCGGAGCACGCCTTCCTCGATGCGCGTGCTCAGCTTCGCTGGTCCGCCTGACCCAGAAATCTCTATCTCCTCGCCTGAAGCGGGAGCCACGGCCGGGGGATTGTCGCCCGATACTATAGTAATGGTCTACTCGGTGACCTTTATCCGAACGGTGGAGTCGGGCTCGATTCCATCGCGCATTCGTCGTCTCGCGATGGTTCGAGCAACCAGGCCCATCTCGTCTATTACCGGCCTGAAGGCGGCCGAGACTGATAAGACATGCGTTGGCCTAAAGAACACATATTATATATGTCAAGCCCTAGCCCAGAAATGCACACCAATGCTTATCGAGCGACCGTGATGGCGGTGAAACGCCTTGCGAATCAATAGGGAGCCGAGCAATGTGTAGCTTCGACTAACGGGGTCGTCACTTCCGTCCTCCCCAAGTGATCGAGGTCATACATGCGATACGCGGAAATCGAGCTGAACGGAGCCTACCGGGAGATCGGGGCCCAGGTCGGAGGTCTCGAGAACCTGAGGCCTGAAAAAGGCTTCCGGCTCGACTGGTTCCATGAGCGAGTACACCGAATCTCGAAGAGCAGGAGGGTGCGCCGCGTGCTGGTGCGGCGGCGTGAGAAGTTCGCCGCTCCTCCCTTCGCGGGGCTTGAAGAGATCCAAGCGGGCCTCCAGCGTCTCTCCAATGCTGGAAAGGAGGTTTACTACTACGCCCCAGAGTACGAGCAGTTCGACCTAGTTCTTTCTTCCGCCTGCCGCCACCGGCTCATCCACCCTCTCGGGACGGTCTCGTTCCTCGGCGTCGCTTTTCCCGGTTTGTTCTTCAAGCGCCTCCTCGACGAGCACCAAATCGGTGTGGAGGTCATCAGGCGAGGCAGATACAAGAGCGCGGCCGACCCCTTGCGAGCGGAGGAGCACGACGAGTATGCCCGAGAGCAGCTTCAAGCGATTGTGGATGGGGCCGTCGAATCGATGCGAGAAATGCTGGCCAGATCCCCCATGGGAGAAAGGATCCATGAGGGGACGATCGAAGAAATGCTCGATGGGCGCGTCTACACCGCTCCCGAGGCGCGGCGTGCCGGGCTCGTGGATGAGCTCACCCCGATAAATGAGCTGACCGCGGAGTGGAAGAAGGGGAAGCTGAAGAAGGCGAAGGTCAGGATGCGCGGACACTACGGGAGGGGGTCTCGCATTGCGGTGTTGGTCTTCGAGGGAATGATCGTGGA
>SKWY01000065.1 GCA_007128675.1 Deltaproteobacteria bacterium
AGCCTGTTGAGCCGGGACGGGACATCTAGACGAAAAGAGGCCCGGAAGGACCTGCCTTCCGGGCCTCTGTGACCCCTACGGGACTCGAACCCATGTTTTCGGCGTGAGAGGCCGACGTCCTAACCACTAGACGAAGGGGCCATGTATTTGTCGATGCTGGGGGACTAGGATTCGAACCTAGATTAACGGGGCCAGAACCCGCCGTCCTGCCGTTAGACGATCCCCCAAGAGATCGCTTTAGTTATCCGATTTTTTGGGAAGCACGTAGAATCGTACCTGCCCGTCCTGCATTTCGTAAATATTGATCCCGGTGAACTGCCCTCGTCCGCTGCGGTTTGCGAGGTGCACCGCTTTGATGCCGGGCAGGTTCACTATGTCGATTCTTGGGAACTGTCCTCTGCTGTAGTTCCTGTTTATCCAAGTCGTAGTCTGATCCCAGTTCCACGGGGACCTGAATCTATTCTCTTCAATGGGCACCGACCATCGGGGTAGGTGGGCGCCGAGGTGAACTTTCGTATTGGAGCTGAAGGCCGGGCTCTGATGAAGCATCGCAATGGTCATCAACGCCAAGAGCGCGGTTATATAGGCGAACCGCTTCATACTTGTCAACCTCCAAAAAGAAGAGCCTAGGAGAGGCCCCGCTGCGGTGTCAAGAGGTAAAGACTGAGCTATGCCCTCCTCATTCGGGTGGCCCCGTAGAGCAATCCAGGAGAACGGCCATGGTCCCCGGGGGGGGAAGTCATTCATGGGCCTCGTCGAATGAGCAAAAGAATCGCAAAGGGGATGTGAAACGGGGCTCGATGGGTTTTCTGCTTTCGATGGCCCATCGATTCCTACTCGTGCTCTTGACAGTTCTACTCCCCTTGCCTTCCCAAGCGTTCGTGGTTGCGACCGATGGGAGAGGGCAGATGCTCAGGTGGCCCGACCCTGGTGAGCTTCGTTTCGTAATCCATGCGCCGCAAGGAGATCACGACTCGCTGCCCCCAACCGAAGAGTTGGTAACGGCCGTATCGCGGGCCGCGGATTCTTGGAGCGACATCGAGGGTTCCTTGGTCTTCATCGAGACGGAGGTAGCCCCGAGCGGGGCGATACCGCCTCGTCCAGGGTACAATCGCGATGATCCCTCGGGGAACACCAATGCCATCTTGTTCGAGACCGAAAGGTGGCGACATCAACCAGGAGCATTCGCGGTAACGCTTCGGGCATACGGTAGTCAGACGGGGAATCTCCTTCATGCCGATATCGTCATCAATGCGGTGCAGTATCGGTGGGCGGCATTGGAGCAAAGAACCAGGCCGGACCCAGATGGAGACGGCCCAGTGGATCTGCAGGCTGTCCTAACGCATGAACTCGGTCATGCCCTGGGCTTCGAGCACACCACGACGATTCCATCCGTCATGCGTTCGACTATTGGGTTTGGCGAAATATGCATGCGAGAGCTCTCCGAGACCGATGTGGATGGGCTCAGGTTCTTGTATCCCCCGGAAATGCTCGATGAAGCCGTGGCCGCTAGGGTCGACAACTCGGTAGACGAAGAAATCATTGCTCTGCTCGGATGTAGCTCTGCGCCACAAGGTGCACACGTCCACGCGGGGCTTCTCTCGTTGATTGTCCTTCTTGGCTTGGCTTTCGTGCATTCAAGGGCGGGGGCGAGCAAGTCCTGGCCGTAATTGCTCGAATGGAGGCTGTCTCCACGTTGGTACCCGCGGCTATCCTATGCGCCCCCAGCTGCTGACGACATCCATCGTGGTCGCCACCGCAGCATGTAGAACGGCTCCATACCAGAATGATCTCGTTCTAAGAGCCAGAACGGCCAAGGCGATCCCGGCAATGATGGAACCATAAGCCTCGAGTTCGGGTTTGCCCGCGTGCAACACTACGAATGGAATGAGCTGCACCCATATGGCCTGGTTTCCAATTCGCTTGTACAGACCAAAAAGAAGAAAGCCCCTGAACAAGAACTCCCAGCCAATGAAGTAGGCGGCGTACCCAGTTTGATAGACCACGAAGTGGTTCCAGGAGAGGAGGGCGCCCCGTGACATCGGGTAGGTGCTCGAAAAGTCCGATAGCCGCGAGGCAAAGACGACCAAGGGAACCATCACCACGAAGAAGAAGGCGGTTATCTTGAGACCAAGACGCCAGTCTCCCAGGCCCAGCCCATAGTCCCGCAGCTTCTCCTTGGGCATCAGGAGCACGATGAGCAACGGCAGCACTCCATAGACCAAGAAGGCGGCGAGAAACCAATACATATGCGGATGTATCTCGGTGAGCGGCCATTCGGCGAAACGATCGCCAACAATTCTTCGAAAAGACCCTCTTCTCCCGTGATAGTGGACGAGCAGCATCGAAACGCAGGCTGCTATCGGGACGATGAAGCTGGGGGCGTCCATCCCGGTCAGGGCGGGACGAGTAGCAGTCCAAAGTCGCGTAAGAGGCCCGGGAGGCCTTTGGGTCGTTTTCGAGGCTGCCTTCTCGTTGTCTTGCACGTCGCCTCGTTCAAGCTTCTCGGCACGGCTCACTCGATCATTCCCAGGGCTGCGTCGATTCGCCGAATTGCCTCTTCCCGGCCGACCAGGGAGATCGTCTCACAAATGCCGGGCGAAGCGGTTTTGCCGACAAGGGCTACTCGAAGAGGCTGGGCGATCTTTCCGAGACCAAGGGAGCAGCACTCGGCATAGTCCCTCATCCAGCCCTCGAGACCGGACTCGTCTATTTGGCAGGCGGTGCCTGCCTTGAGCTGATCTCGAACCTGCTCGAGGTGTGGACGCGAAGCTTCGACCAAGAACTTCCTCTTGGCCTTCTCGTCGAATTCGGCAACCCCATCGGTGAAGTAGACGCGAGCGGTCTCGGCCATCTCCTTGAGGGTCTTCGCGCGAGCCTTGTAGAGTTCTGCGACCCGGGTGAGTCTTGGATCACCGGCCGCGTCGATACCCAGTCGCGCTAGCTGCTCGGCCAATGGAGAAGCCAAGTCCTCGTCGCTCGTCTCTTTCATCCAGTGCTGATTCAGCCACTGAAGCTTCTCCGGATCGAATACTGCGGCGGAGCAGCCCACTCTCTCCAGGTCGAAGTGGCGAAGTAGTTCTTCCCTCGAGAAGATCTCGGTCTTGTCATCGAGGGACCAGCCAAGCCGGACGAGATAATTGACCATTGCGTGCGAGAGATACCCTTCCTCTCTATACCAGGTGACACTTACCGCCCCATGTCGCTTCGAAAGCCTTTTTTGATCCTGCCCGAGAATCATGGGAAGGTGCGCGAATCTCGGAGGTTCGTACCCCAAGGCCTCGTAGATCAGTATCTGACGGGCGGTATTGTTAATGTGGTCATCGCCTCTTGCGACAACGTCGATGCCCATTGTGGCGTCGTCGACCACCACTCCAAAGTTGTAGAGGGGTAGGCCGTCCGAGCGCATGATTACCTCGTCCTGAATCGTGTCGTGTGAGGTAGTGATTCTTCCCTTGACCAAATCGTCGAAGGTGGTTTCGCCGGACTCCGGCATTCTAATGCGGACCACGTGGGGCTGATCGGGATGTTGCGGTTGTCTTCGGCAGGTTCCGGGGTAGCGGAACTGCGCCGCGCCTTCCTCCCTTTGTTTCAAGCGCATGGCCTCGACTTGTTCCGGCGTGCAGTAGCACCGATAGGCCAGGTCCTTTTCGATGAGGCGATTGGCGTGCCCCTTGTAGATCTCGGTCCGATCAGTCTGCCGGATGGGGCCCTCATCCCAGTCGAGGCCAAGCCATTGCATGCCATCAAGAATGACTTGCACCGATTCTTCGGTGCTTCGGCTCCGATCAGTGTCTTCGATTCGAAGAACGAAGGTGCCGCCGAGGCGTCTGGCGTACAGCCAGTTGAAGAGGGCGGTTCGGGCGCCGCCTATGTGGAGATAACCCGTTGGGGATGGGGCAAATCTAACTCTGGGCTTTCCTGACATGTTGCGCTCGTTTAGTTGATCATGGGGTCATGTGAGTAAGGAAGACGAGGAACGCGGAGGCGTGTGGCTGTAATTTCTGTTACTTGCGGCTTTATCAGAAGGTGAGTGCTCGCGCGAGCGCCTCTCGTCGTATAATGAACAGCTGGTAAACGATGCGAAACCTCGAGACAGTCCGAGTCTTTCTCCGCTTCATGGCAGTGGCCTCGATGGCCGGTGCTTTCCTGTGTCCCGCGCCGGCATCGGCGGTCGCCGTCGGTGATGTGTCCATTGAAGAGCTGGCCCACGGTTCGGACGTGGTGGTGAGGGGAATGGTGCGCACGATAGAGTCGAGGTTGGTCGATGAGGGTAGACGAGTAGTCACCCTTGTGGACGTCGCTGTCCTCGAGGACTACACCGGAGAAAATGAGCAGATGGTTCAGGTGCTCGTCCCTGGAGGGGTATACGGCGATTTGGTCCAAACCGTGAGCGCTACTCCAGCTTTTTTTGAAGGCGAGGAAGTCGTTCTCTTTCTGGAGCTATACCCCTCGATGACAAAGGCCCCGCTGCGACGTTTTTCGTTGAGGGCCATGGCTGTTGGAGCTTTCTTCATCGAGGGGGACAGGGCTCTGCGTCGGATGTGCGGCCTGCGTCCATTGGTAGGTGAGAGGTGGCGTCAAACCGAGGCGTGCGAGAAAGAAGAAGGCATTTCGGTGGAGCGGTTGGAGCAGCACATCAGAGAGGCCATTCGAAGGATTGAACGGTGAGACGCGTATTCCAGATCCTGATATGGACCTTGTTGGGTCTCGCCTTCTTGTTGCCCTCCGTTCTTGATGCGTACGTGCGCTCGAGGGTGCCCGGAGGAAGGGCCTGTCTCTACTGGGGCACTCGAGAGATTCCTTGGCATCTGAATGAAGCGGGCGCCACGGGTATCACAGACGGCAGCGACATGACGGCTGTCGTCAACAGTTTCGAGACATGGAACGAGCCTGCTTGCAGCGATATCTCCTTCCAGCTCAAGGGGCTCACGAATCGTCGAGACGTGGGCTATGTCGAGGGGGCTCACAACAACATCAACCTCGTCGTCTTCAGGGATTCTCTGTGCTCGGAGGTAGTTCCCCCTGATGACCCATGTTGGGCCTGTGTCGATAGCGGGGGCGCTTGTTGCTCCAGCGCATATGGCTGCTGGGAGCACGCTCCGGGCGCGATAGCGATCACGACGACGACGTTTCATAGAAGCACGGGTCTTTTGGTCGACGCCGACATCGAGTTGAACGAGGCAAGGTACTTGTTTACGACCACCGATGGTCCTCCATGCGAGGATGGTCCGACAACCAATACCTGTACCGTCGATGAAGAGTGTGCGCCCCATCAAGCCTGTATGAGAGGCAGATGCCGGACGAGAGGATGCGCGCATACGGACATCGCCAACACCATGACTCACGAAGTCGGGCATGTGCTCGGCTTCGATCACACCGCGGAGCCGGAAGCAACAATGTATGCTTCGGCTTCCTTGGGTGAGACCAAGAAGCGCGAGCTACATGAGGTGGACATTCTTGGGCTTTGCGAGGTGTACCCCGTTGATGGCCCAACGCTCACTTGTCTTGGAGATGTGATCCTCATGGAGCCACTGGAACCTGTGGATGCAAACCCCAACTGGATGGGGTGCTCTGCTGGAAGAGCTGATGGGGGGCTGGCCGCCTTCCTTCTGATCCTGGCGGTCTGGCCCATGCGACGCTTATGCAGGCAAGGTGGTTTCGAGCCCGAAAGAGCAAAATGAGCTTGTCGGTCGAGTTTGTCATCCTCTTTGCCGCTCTCCTCGGCTCAGGGCAGCCAGGAGACTTCGAGCGTTACCTTGTGAATGCCGACGGCCTCCTTCTAGTTGCCTCGAGAGGAGATGGGCAACCGTGCGGTGTCGAAGATCGGCCGGAGGTCGTTGAGGCCAGCGTTCTCGATGTAATATTCGGCCCGTTTGCCGAGGGCAAGATCGAGGTACTGGTTGTTTCCGACAAGATTGCTCTCCAAAGAGATGGAACGAAGGCCTTTTGGCTGCTTGGCCGCTCCACGATCGAGGATGGAGCGGGATGCCCCGTAGCTCCGTCG
>SKWY01000250.1 GCA_007128675.1 Deltaproteobacteria bacterium
ATCGAGGAGGAGGATGTAGTGACCAAGGCGGAAGGCCTTGGAGACGCCCTGCGGGAAAACAGCCGCGGTATCGAGACGGGGAGCCTGGAAGAGGCTGTCGGGAGCATCGTTCAGACGACCTCCGGCCAGGTCTCCTGACTACTCCAGCTGGAGGCCGCAGTCGCTGCAGGCACCCTCGACCAAAGGTGCCGCCGTCCCGCATGCGGGGCAGGGAGGCTCACCTTCCGGATCCTCGTTGGAGGCGCCGGGCCCAGTCGGCACGTGGGTGCCTTCTTGCTCGAGCAGTGCCCGCCACCGGCTCTCCAAGAGCTTCTTCAACCTCGGAAGATCGGTCTCCTGCGCATAGAGCATGACGCGAGGAGCACAGCCTCCGGATGCGCATCCGGGGCCGCCTCCAAGCAGGACGGGGATATCGGCATCCAGGCAAGCGGCCAGGATCTCCTTGCCCGCCGGCACCGTGGTTTGTAGTACGGGAACTACCTCCGCGTCCTCGAGCATGCGTGCTGCTTCCTTGGCATCCATGAGAACGGATTATAGTTCCTCCAGCCGTTTTGGCGAACCAAAGGCCAAAGGCTGGCCATCGATCTCGAGCCTCAGCCTAAACGGCTCTTGTCGTCTCCAAGGCGAGTGGCGGCGCGTCTCATGAGAGGCGGCGCGTCTTCTCGGCTAGGCGCACGATGCCGGCCGCTCTGTCACCTATCTCCTCTAGATGAGTGATTGCATCGAGGAAGGCGAGCTCCGTATCGAGCAGCTCACAGCTGTCTCTCATTCTTTGTATGTGCCGGGTGCGCATGGCGCGCCGCATGTCGTCGATCCGGGTCTCGATGATTTCCGCTGCCTCGGCCGTCGACCGACCGACCATGTAGTTGCCCACGTTCTCGAGGGACTGATCGACTATGTCTCCAAGAGCCTTCAGATCCTCTACGTCCAGCTCATCGAAGTACTGGTCGGAGTCGTGAATTCTTTGAGCGATTCGAATCAGCACGGCGCAGTGATCGGCTATTCTTTCGAGTCGATGCGTGTTCTGGATTAGCTCGGCAATTTTCCTGCTTGCCGCCGCCGAGGTCGCGGCGCTGGCCGTCATTGTCAGATGCTGGACGATTTGTTTCTCCAGCTCATCGCAAAGCTCCTCTTTCGAGAGGGTGTCCTCGACCATGCTGCCCAGCTTCTTGTCTGGGTTCAGGAGAATGTGCATTGCCGCGCCGAACATCTCGCGCACGACCTCGGTCATGTACTGCATCTCCTTGCTGGCCTGTATCACCATCAGCTCCGGTGTTTCTATGAGATCACTGGAGATGTAGCGAAGGCTCGGGACGCCGTCCTTCTCATCGGGGACCCACCATCTGACGAGGCGTTCCAGTTGGCGTACGAAAGGGAGCTGCACGAGAGTGTTGGTTACGTTGAACAGAGTGTGAAAGACGGCCAAATGGACGGTGATGACCGATGAAGCGGCAACGATTGCTTCAGCGTCGCCTTGAATCAGGCTGAAATCGACGTATGGGTCCCCAGGGGCCATGATGTCGACAAGGGGCAAGAGGACCGGACGCAGTAGAAAGACAGCCCAAAGCGCGCCAGCTACATTGAAGACAAAATGAATTCGCGCCGAGCGTTTGGCCTCGGTTCCTCCGCCGATAGCCGCGAGATAGACGGTGATGGTGGTTCCAACGTTTTGCCCGATGATCATCGCTATGGCCATCTCGTAGGGAATCCAACCTAGGGCGGCCAGGGTGAGAGTGAGTGCGGTGGCGGCCGAGCTGGATTGCAGGAGCGCGGTGAGCACCGTCCCCACAATCACGAAGATGACAAGGGAGACGAAGCCGTGATCGGCCATTTGCACGACGAAGCTCAGAATCTCCGGATCATCGATGCTGGGGACCGACTCCTTGAGAAGCCCGAGCCCCAAGAAGAGGAGCCCGAAGCCAATTAGCGTCTCGCCCCACTGCTTCTTACGGGCTCCATGCATGAAGGTAAGAGGAAAGCCAAGTCCCACCAGTGGGAGAGCAAAGGCGGTGATGTCCATTTTGAAGCCGAGCAGCGAGACTATCCAGGCGGTGAAGGTCGTCCCGATGTTGGCACCCATGATGACGCCGATGGACTGGGTGAGCGTCATGAGCCCGGCTGAGACGAAGCCCACGAGCATAACAGTGGTCGCGCTCGACGACTGAACCACCAACGTGATGAACAAGCCGGTCAAGACGCCGGTGAACCGGTTGCCCGTGATCATTCCGAGGAGGGCCTTCATCCTCGTGCCGGCGACCTTCTGTAAGCCTTCGGACATGATCTTCATGCCCAGAAGGAACACGGCAAGGGCACCGGCTAGCTGCAGAAGTCCAAGGAAGATGGGCATGGCACGCTCGAGTCGGTTTCCCCGAGTGCGGCCTACTAGCACGGAGAGGAAGGGACGTCACGGCCTTTCGAACAGGCAGGCTACATATTTTTGATAGTGCTTGACGGGCGCGCTGGTCTCGAATGAATGTTGCGCCCTCGATCGAGGTATTGGCACTGTCGTCTCGCGGCGATAGCCGATCCATGTGGCGAGAAGCTGCAACCAAACACGCTAGGAGCAGAGAAGAATGCCAAGATACAAGGGTACAATCGGAATCTTGACCGGCGGCGGCGACGTGCCTGGTTTGAACCCGGCCATTCGCGCCGTGACGCTCCGGGCCCTAAGGGACGGTTACCGTGTCATAGGGATAAAACGCGGCTGGGCGGGTCTTGTCGATCTCGTGCGTGACGTACAGGCCGATAACACCCCTCACTTCGAGATCCTCACCGAGGAGGTCGTATCCAGGACCGGCCGAACTGGTGGAACCTTCCTTCATACCTCGCGTACGAGGCCGAGCCATCTTCCGAAAGAGGCGGTCCCGCCACATCTGCGAAGCAAGTACACCGATGATGTAAACGATGCGACCCCCACGGTCCTGGAGAACCTCGAGTACTTGGGTATCGACTATCTAATCCCCATAGGTGGTGACGATACGTTGAGCTACGGCGCCCGGCTCCATGAGGAGAACGTGAAGGTCGTCGCTATGCCCAAGACGATGGACAACGATGTTCCGGGCACCGACTACTGCATTGGTTTCTCCACTTGTGTGAGCCGAACGGTCGAGCTGACAAACGCATTGCGTACTTCCGCGGGCTCCCATGAACGCTTCTTGGTCATCGAGGTCTTTGGTCGTTACGCTGGTTTCACGGCGCTTCTACCCACCATGGCGGGGGCGGCCGACAGATGCGTCATACCCGAGCACCCCTTCGACATGGATCACCTCGGCGAGCTGCTGGTATACGATCGAAACCGCAACCCCAGCCGCTACTCCGTCGTTCTGGTCTCCGAAGGTGCTACCTTCAGCGACGGCCAGATGCACTTCGAGGGTGAGGAGACGGACCAGTATGGTCATCGCAAGCTCGGAGGAATAGGGGACAGGGTGTCCGCGGAGCTGCGCCGGATCTCCGCCAAACACAACGATGGCAGAAAGATCAACGTGATAAACCAGAGGCTCGGCTACTTGGTGCGGTGCGGGGATCCCGACGCGCTAGACTCCATGGTGCCCATGGCCTATGGGAACATGGCCTTCGACCTCATTTTGCAGGGCATCAGCGGACGACTGGTTTGCGTGCGTCATGGGCTCTACAACAATGTGCCTCTCGACGTCGTTATAGGAGGCAAGAAGCTGGTCGACATAGAGCGCTACTACAATATCGACAGACTGAGGCCCGTCTTCCATTCTCTGCAGAACCGGCCGGCCTTCATCGTCACAAGCGATCTCTAGTCGCGGCCGCGCCCAGGAGCTGCCCGCCTTTTATCGAGGTCCGTGGGGGGGGATCTTGCTGTTGTGGCACGTGGGAACCGGTTTGCTGGCGCCTTGGCTTTTGGTGGCGACGCCGGACAAGGACCGTGGCCCAGAGTCGTCAGAGGAAGCGGCCGCCAGGCGCGTCCTTCGAGAGGACCTGGCCGTGGAATCGCGATCTTGGGTCCAGGCACCGATCTCGTCTTACAGCCTTGGTGCCAGGTAGCGCGCAAGGGAGAGGAGGTCTTCCCAGCCTATCCGACTGAAAGTCAGACCGAGCCCTCGCTCCGGATCTTCGTCGCAGCGGACTACGCGGGCGGCGACCTCGAGAGGCGCCTGCTCCCCTGGAAGAGGGATTCGGAGTGGAACCTCTCTGCCGACCGGGGCGGTGGCGCCCGGGATGTAGAGGCCGGTAAGAGAGATATCCCGCACCATGAAGCGGCGGCGTCCACTTCTGGTGAGCGTCTCTATCTCGATCGGTCCCATCACTCGCGGCGGACGGTCGAGGATCTCCTCGAAGGGTAGTGGATCGGTTTGGCTCGTCACGGTTGCTTCGCAGGACTCCTCGAAATCGTCCATCTCGATCGAGACGGTACCGACATCGCCTGCCATCTGCTCGCTATTGGTATGGACCATCGGCTCGCTCCGTGTTTGGCTCGACCGGTGAAGCCCGGTCCGGCCGCTACCTAGATGGTCGGCGATTATCGGCATCGGTCAACTTTTTCGTCCCATGTGTGTCCTTTGGGGGACGTTCGCATGAGCCTCGGACATTCGTAGGCCCATCGACGGGCGGCGAGCACGAGAAGATTATGGTGCGGCGGGTCCCGCCATGGGTCCAGGCCAGCCGGTGAGAGCGCGATGCCTGAGGTAGTGGTCGGCGAGCACGAGAAGCACCATTGCTTCCACGACGGGCACGGCGCGCGGGGCCACGCAGGGATCGTGCCTGCCGGATATGAGCAGATGTTTCTCGGCTCCGGTTCTAGTGATTGTTTCCTGTGTCCTCGCAATTGAGGAAGGAGGCTTGAAGGCCACGCGAATGCGGATCTCTTCACCGGTCGCGATGCCACCTGAAAGGCCGCCGGCGATGTTTCGAGCAGTGCGAACCTTCCCATCTCGAAAGAGCATCGAGTCGTTGTGCTCCGAGCCATTCATGGCGGCCGCGGCGAAACCCTCGCCGACCTCGAATCCGCGGGCGGCTGGAATGCTCATCAATGCCTTGGCGAGATCCGAGGTCAGCTTATCGAAGACGGGTTCGCCCCAGCCGGCTGGGACTGCTTTTGCCACGCAGGCTACGACGCCTCCAAGGCTGTCACCGTGCTCTCGCGCCTCCACGAGGGCTTCTTCCATCCTTGAGCAGGCTTCCTCGTCGGGGCAACGAAGGGCGGAGGCATCGATCATCTCACGGCTGATCGAGCCTTGGTCAGGCCTCGAGGAGCCCACTTTTCCGATGGATTCCACCCAGGCGATCACCTCCACCCCCACGTCGCGAGTGAGAAGCTGCCGCGCAATCCCGCCGGCGGCTACGCGTCCTATGGTTTCTCGGGCGCTGGCTCGACCACCCCCTCTTGGGTCTCGCAATCCGAGCTTCGCTTCGGTGCTGTAGTCGGCATGGCCGGGCCGATAGGCATCTTCAATGGTCTCGTAGTCGGCTGGCTTGCAATCCAGGTTTCGCACCTGGAGGCAGATTGGACTCCCAAGGGTGCGTCCGTTGAAGAGGCCGGAGAGGATCTCCAGCTCATCGGGCTCCACGCGGGGGCTGACTAGAGGGCTTTGTCCTGGACGTCTTCTGGCTAGCTCGGACTGGATGGCATTCGCATCGATCTCGAGACCAGGCGGGCAGCCATCCACGATGGCTCCCACGGCTTCGCCATGGCTCTCGCCGAAGGTCGTTACCCGGAAGAGATGGCCGAAGGAGCTTGCCATGGATTCCCTCCGAAAACTCCCACTAGCGCTTGCGAGGGCCAATGAGCTCGTAGTCGAAGGAGCAGGGAAGATCGCAGCCTTCATCGGGAGGGGGGCAGTCGCCGAGGTCGCGAAGATCGTAATAGAGCGCCCCTTCCACCTTGGTGACGTCGTCTGGGTGAGGCAGGCCAGCTATCGGAGGAAGGTCGTTCTCCTCTCCGTTCTCCTCTCCGTTCTCCTCTCCGTTCTCCTCTCCGTTCTCCTCTCCGTTCTCCTCTCCGTTCTCCTCTCCGTTCTCCTCTCCGTTC
>SKWY01000027.1 GCA_007128675.1 Deltaproteobacteria bacterium
CAGGTGATCATCTCCGTGAGTGACAATGGGATGGGCATAGGTGACTCTATTCGTGATCGCATCTTCGAGCCCTTCTTCACGACGAAGACCGTATGGACCAGTTTGGGCCTCGGCCTTTCGGTTGCCTATAGAATCGTGGAGGATCATGGCGGTACCATCGAAGTGGATAGTGTGGCCGGAGAGGGAACCGAGGTGAGGGTGGTTCTCCCTACGGCTAGCGACGCCGGGCTTGCTTCGGGGTAGACTGCCTGACCCGTGACGGTGCAAAGAGAGAGGTTGGGAAGGCCATGGCTCGTCGTCTTGTCGAGTCTGGTCGTCGTGGTTTTGCTGATGGCTCTCATCGGGCTGCATCTCTTCCATCGGGAGCCAACGGAAGTGTCGGCAGATCCGAAGACTCTCGAGGTGGCGGATGAGGAGACGATCGTAGAGCCGGATGAGCCGGGAAAGGTCGAGCCTCCCTCCTTGAAGATCGCTGAGCTCGATGGGCTCGTCGAGATTCGACGAGGAGCACAGGAAGAGTGGCTTGAGGCACGGGAAGGACAGATTCTCGATCCTAGCGACTCGATCAGAACCGCCCCGGGCGCCACGGCCGAGCTTGTTGCCGGGGATCATCTGATTGAGCTTCTTCCAGCAACCGATGTTCGCGTCGAGGAGCTGACCGTCGATCTATCTCGTATTCTCTTGGGTACTGGTATGGTCGCCGCAGATGCGAGATTGAGTAAGACCGATGGAAGGCGACTCCAGGTGGACGTGGCCGATACCGATGTTACAGCCGCCACCGATTCCGGTCTGTTTCGTGTCAGCAGTCAAGAGAGTGGGTTGGTTGCCGTGGGAGCGGAAGAGGGCCGTGTCCAGGTCGCCGCAAGGGGCAGCGAGGTGGTGCTGCGGGGTGGAGAAGGAACTCTGATTAGGCCGGGCGAGGCTCCCGAAAAGCCGAGCCCACTTCCCGAGAGCCTCCTGCTCCGCGTTGCCTGGCCCACTGAAACGGAGACCAACAAGACTCGTCTTATGGTTTCGGGCAGAACGGCTGCTGGGGCGCTGGTCTTCGTGGCAGGCCGCCCCGTGGAAGTGGATGAGCGCGGGCGGTTTCGTGATGAGGTAGCCCTGCGGGATGGTAGAAACCGTGTGGGAATCGAGGGAATGGACGTCGCCGGCAATCATGTCGCCTCGAGTAGTCCGGTCATTGTCGTGGATACTCGAGGCTCCAAGGCCGCATTCGAAACAGAAGGATTATGGGGGGAGTAGGTGCGTGTCGCACGCTGTGCGCACAGTTCTTACATTGACGAGCGCGGCAAGGCCTATTTAGGATCAAGGTAGCCTGGGAGGCTGCAATGAGTGGCCGTCTGCTACTGTGCTGTGGTGCCGCCGTTTTCTTTCTATTGCCGGTGAAAGCTCTGGAGGAGCCTCTTGTTTCCGGCTCTCTCGTCCAGGTGACCGACGAGATCTATGCGGAGTATCACCCCCGCATTGACGGCGATGTCGTCGTCTTTACCGCGCTATCCGACGGCAGTGAGAATATCGTGTTCGTCGATCTCGAAAGCGGCGAGAGAAGACAGGTGACGTTTGGACCTGATGATCAGCGGCTTCAAGACATTTCTGGGCATCGAATAGTCTACAGCGACCACAGCGGCATGGATCCAGATGTATTCGTATACGACATGGATCTCGATGCCACCGATCTGCTCGTGGATGAAGAGGGCAGTCGTGACGGGCCCGCCATCCACGGTGACCTGGTCGCCTACGTGAACAGATCGCTCGAGGGAGATACGAGCATCGGGGTTGCCGATCTTTCGACGGGCGAGAGCTTTTCCATTACTTCCGGTGATTGGCTAGAGCGCTGGCCGACCGTGGGCCCTGGTGTGGTGGCGTTCGAAAGAACGGTCGACGGCGACTCCCTTGTTTTCCTCCACGATATGGACGATGGCTCCGAGAGGATGCTGCTCGAGGGCGCGTCCAATCAGCGCCGCCCCCATATCGATGACGACAGGGTGGTCTTCGATGCCTTCGTGGATGGTAGGACCGTGCGCGATCTCATCGTCTACGAGATCTCCACGGGAGCCTTGCACCACATAGAGGCTGACGGGAACCAGAGCTACGCAAGAATCTGGGGAGACTGGATCGCCTTCGACGATGACGCCGTTGGTATCTCCGACATAGTTCTGTTGCATTTGCCTTCGGGTTTCTCGCATCGCTTCACCAACCCCGAGGACATAGACTTCCTCAATGATATTCAGGATGGAAGGGTGGTCTTCACGAGTAATTCGGCCGGCAAGTTCGATATTTGGATGTTCGAGTTCGAGGCCCTCTTGCCCGAGAACGGTGAAGATGATCCGCCTGATTACGGGGACATTCCGGGACTCGGAGAGCCTCTTTCCTACTGTGACGAGGACGAGCTCTCGTCCCTCGGTGATTCATTGTTCGAGACGACGATGGTGCGGGTTGCCGGTGAGCCCGAGGTGGAGAGCCATCACTTCTCGGGCAGTGGCCCCGCCGTCGTCGTCGTGAAGAACGATCGTTGTGGCGCAGGATGGGCGGATCTGAATGGAGAGCCCCTCTTCGTCCCTGACGATCTGGACGCGACTCTGGTTTGCCTGTGGGGCCTTGTCGAGCTGGAGGACGAGAACACTCTCGATATCTCCGTCAGGGCAAAGCCGGGCTGCTCGGTGAGTGTTGCTTTCTATCCTCCTCCCCTCGACTCGGCGATGCTCGCCACGAGTCTCGAGAATCTGACTTTGTCATGCGAGACGGGCTCCGGCGCCGCTTGGCTCGCGCTGGCGATGGTGCTCTTCGGCTTTGCCTTTGGTGTTCGTTGGCCTCGCCTAATCCCGGTTCGTCGGAGCCGAGATCCAAGAGCCGGGACCTCGAGGCGGCTTCGTTGATGAAAAAGGCGCTGTGAGCAAGTTGCTCCGATGCAGCACGAGGCCTGTGTTTCCGGGCCGAAGCCTTGCTCTTGTGATGGGGTTCTTTCTTCTTTCGGGTGCGGGAGCCTCCGGCCCAAAGCCCCGCGAGCCCTCGATGATGGAGGTTTTCGAGCGAGAAGACGGGCTAGCCATATGGTTGCCGCATTCGGGGGCAATCCCGCCGATGCCGACCGAGATCGCCGTGGTGAGGTTCGAGTCAGGGAAGCTGGTGCCGGCAGGGGATCTCGTGCTCGAAGCTTCGATAGGCGAGCTTGAAATGAGGGGCAAAGAGCCCGAGGATCTGTTTGCGACCGCTGTGTACTACCCGCCACTCGACGCCGAGATGGAGCCCTTGGAGGTCACCTTCACGGCTCGTCTTGGTGATGAGAAGACAGAGGCCTTGCTGCAAATCGATCAGGTGGTGGCCGGAAGGGTAGAGGTCTCGGTTGTTCCCGAGCGCTTCGTGAAGGGAGTCGATGAAGAGGCGACGATTACAGTTCGTTGTTTCGATGCCGAAGGCCGGCCCCTTGAAGGTACAAGGCCCGTCTTGACCGTCAACGTGGGCTCTCTTGATGAGCTCGAGGAAATCGGGAATCCCGGCGAATGGGCGACGCGCTACCTTCCAAGCGAGGCTCGCTATCCCGAGGTGGCCGTGTTTGCCGCTCTTCTGCCGTGGCCGAGCCGTGGCGGCCCCGCCTTTTCGGTGGCTCATGCCGTCTTGCCGCTCGCCGCCGCGATAGATCTTCCCGGAGAAGTTCGGCCTCGAGTAGCCGTTACCGTAAAAATAGCGGGCGAAGAGTTCGGTCCCGTCATTTCGGATGGACGAGGACGGTTCGATGTGCCCGTCGTCGTGCCGCCCGGCCACGGAGCCGGCCGAGGCGTCAGTGTCGACAGTTTTGGTAATCGGCGCGAGACAGAAATAGACCTTCGCTTGCCCCAAACCAATCGCGTCACCGCCGCCGTGCATCCCGAGCTATTGCTTGCCGATGGTGAGAGTCGAGCTCGCATAATAGCTTTCATCGTGGATGAGCACGGGGCGCCTCTTGCTGGGAAAGAGCCGAGCGCCAAGGCAATGCTGGGCACCGTGGGGCGACTAATCGACCATGGTGAGGGCGTATACGTTGGCTGGTACGAGCCGCCCTCGCGCCTCGATGATGGAACGGTCGTCGATGGGATCACCGTCGGTCTGCCCGGCGACTCTCGCTCGAGTGCAAGGATGGAGCTGAGTCTAGTCTCCGGGCCTCCCGCTCGAGTCCTCCATTCAGTCAGCCCCCCAACCGTGGCTGCCCCCTCCGAAGAGCCCGCAACAGTCGAGCTTCGTCTCTTGGATGCGCGAGGATCACCAGCAAGAGATGCCATCGTCGAGCTACAGGCGAGACGGGGAGTGTTCGGTGATGACGGAGGTCTTGAGGCAATGCAATCAATTGCCGGCAGTGGCGAGAGCGTACTTGCCTACAATCCGCCGGTGGATGCGACGGGGTGGGGGGATACGGTCGATTTGTGGGCCTCGTTGACGCCGGGGGAGGCTCCACATCGGCTCATCTTCGATGAGGGCTCAGGGGAGATGATGGTCGTCGATATGACATCCAGGCCGGTACCTGGAGTCGCTGTCCGCCTCGATGGGGAGCGTACTTACGCCGATGAGAGAGGTCGTGTGGGTGTGCCGCCGAAGGGAGCCCGAGCAGTCGAGGCCGTCCTTCCAGGACGGCTCGTTCCGGATTGGTTGCTGATTCTGGAAGACGCCCTCGGCAGGCGTCACGGCTTCCCGTCAAGGCGCCTTTCGCTGGAGTCGTCTTTTTCCATTCCCCTCAAGGAGCCTGTTCCAGTTGATGTAGAAGCCTGGATTGTACGCGGCGAGAACGATGAGAGGATCCTCCGCTGGCGAGTGGTTGGTGGGGAGGGAGAAAGAAGAGTACTGGTTCAGGCGGGCAACGAGCCCATACGAAAACGAGCAGGGAGCACAGGCGAGATCGTCTTAGATGCCATGCCCGCTGTTCCATTGATGGTGATCGATGTAGAGAGCGGAGTTTCCGCCGCCATTCTCGAGTAGAAACGACCCGCCCTCCCTCCAGGTTCTCGACAAATCAACTTCTTCCCCGGATGACTTGCCTGTCCAGTCCAAAGACGAGCGAACGATCGCGAATGAAGACTTGCGCCCTACGGGCACAAGGGATGAAGCCGGCTCGTCTTCCACGTCGCGAAAGATCGACCAGAGCCTGCCGTGCGCATCGGTTCGATCCCTTGCCCCTCTTCTCTTTGAGGCGCTCTTCGATCGCGCATCTTGGGCCCCGTTTCTGCGTTTCGATCCGAGTTCTCAAAAGGAGCGATACTCGAATCCACGAGGTTCGATCTGGTCTTCTTGGTTCCCCTCGATGCATGACGCTCAAGGCGCTTCTTGTCGGATGCTTGGCGGCTCTAGCTCTGGTTCCGACGAGCACTTCGGCTAGCGTGGATGGTGCCTCTGAGAATGGGGTGACGATAGTGGGCCGGGTTTGCCTGGATTTCGAGAGTGCCGGCTTCTGCTCTCCACAGGCGCGTCCTGGAAAGAGCTTGATTGTAAGAACTCCAGGTGGTCTCGAGGCTGTCACCGATGATGCCGGGCTCTTTCACATGGCTGCAGTCCCCGGCCGCACCAGGGCACAGGGCCCTGATGGTTCGCCGCTCGTGCGTCTCTCGCAAGTCCCTCTTCAGGTAGACGTCACGCCGCTGGGACCATCCGCGAAAGCTCCCGATCCAGTATGGGTCGACCTCATCCCCGGGAGCGTGGCGGCGGTGGAGCTTGTCGTGGCAATGCAAGAGCGCGAAGAGGTCGCCTCGCCCCGTTCCGGTCCAGTCACGGGGCACTTCCCGGTCCTCGAGCTGGATGATGATTCCTTGAGGTACCATGTTCCTCTCGTGTTGCCGCCTGGCCATGAGGCGATCTTCGAGGGGACCTCTCTTCCTAGAAGAGAAGCCGGCGATGTTCTAGTTCCCGTGGTTCTTGGAGAGAGGGAAGGCTCAGCGGTAGTCCTCGATCGCGCGCCTGATGGCAGGGTCCGCATTCTTCGACAAGTCGTTCTGCGCGTTCCGCGCCCCAGCGGCG
>SKWY01000089.1 GCA_007128675.1 Deltaproteobacteria bacterium
GGAACCCCGAAGAGCCATGCTAGAAACATCGCGACGATCGTCATGGCTCCATAGAACATGACGACGAAGAGTGAGTACCCTTTGCCTGGCGGCTCGAAAGCAGGGTCGGGGCCGGAACTCTCATTATGATCACTCGTCACCGAGAACCTCCATCACCCGTCTGGCTTTGAGCAACAGCTCGGAGTACTCCTCGTCGCTCTGACTATCGGCGACAAGACCTCCGCCGGCACCATACGAGACCTTCCAGGTTTCCTTGTCGCCTTTTGATGTCAGGGTCGCTGTTCGAATCGGCAGAGCAAGAACCAGGTCTCCCGAGCAGGAGATTCGGCCCAGCGCTCCACAGTAGACGCCTCGAGTCGACGACTCTAGCTCTTCGATGTAGGTCATCGCGGACACCTTGGGAGCTCCGGTGATCGAGCCACCCGGGTAGATGGCGCGCAAGAGGTCGTCGAGCGACCGGTCGGCTCGTAGCTGTCCATGGACCTCGGTTACGAGATGATGGATGCCGGGAAGCTTCAGGGGACACATGAGAGGAGATGCCCGAATCGTGCCCGGCTCGCAAACCTTGCCAAGATCGTTGCGGACAAGATCCACTATCATTACGTGCTCCGCCCGATCCTTCGAGCTATTGGCCAGGCGCTCTCGGCTCCTTGCATCTTCCGAAGGGCTCTCGGATCGTGGGGCGGTCCCTTTGATGGGAGCGCTTACGACTCGTCGGCTTCGTGCATCGTAGGCGAGTAGTAGCTCTGGGCTCGCCGAGGAGATCACGACATCTTCCAGTTCCAGATAGCCGGCCCACGGGGGCGGCGAGTGGCCGACGAGACTCTCATGAAAGGCAAGGGGGCTGCCAAGCCACTCACCTCGAACCTGAGTGGTGAGGTTCACCTGATAGACGTCGCCTCGTCGAATCGCTTCCAAGATGGTCGAGTAGGCACGAAGGTATTCCTCCGAGGTCATGTCCAGCCGTGGCTCCCCCAAGGGTCTTCCAATGAGCCTGCGCTCTTCTTCGCAGCAAAGAGGATCGAAGAGCGCGTCGACGAGACCCCGCCAGTGCGTGCTCTCTTTGCAGAGTCGTCCTCCATATTTTGGATGCCACCACAAGGCGGACTCATACCTCGCTAGGTAGAGCCTGGGTGGCATCTCGGGTTCCTGGAGTCTTTCGGGGAGATGCTCGATTGCTCGACCGGCCTCGTATGTAAGTAGCCCTATCCAACCGGGATCCCCCGAGCCTGTGCCTTGCGAGCCCGAAAAACTAGCGGTTGAAGCTCGCAGAGCATCGAAAGGGTCCTCGGGAGCGCGGACGAGGATTCGGTCGGAAGGAGAGGCTGTGATGGTGAACCAGCCGGTGCTTCCATCGCGAATGCAGGCTGCTCCCGGCAAGCGAAGCGCGAGTCGGCGAAGGGCCTCCTTGGGGACATCTTCCCGGTCAAGCAACGCTCCTAGGCAGGAGTCCTTCGCCGTGGCTACCATGGGGCGGGGTTATCGCAGGGTGGGGCTAATTCGCAACGGACAATTCGAGCTAGCGGGACAAAACACAGCTCGACTAGAGACCCTCGAGCTGGAGAACGTATGAGCAGGTGCGGGAAGAGCGGATGAGTACTCCTTGTTCCTGCGGGTCCATGGAGATTTGCTCGTTGTGCAGCTTGGCCCATTGTGCAGGCATCCTTGACCAAGGGACGGCGGCCGCCTAGGCTACGCCCCTCGATTTTTGTACCTTCCAGAACGAGGTTGATTTCGTGAGAGCTTCGATCGAGGCCTATCTGGCCGCTTTTCTATTCTCATCCATGGCCATCGGGTTGGTGGCCTGTCCCGATCCCGAACGTCCCGCGGGCCCGTCGAGTCCGGCGAGTCAAGCTAAAGAAGCCGCTCGACCCGACGTGGGGGCGCCTGGGGCGGAGGATCCATCGACCGTGGTTGCAATCATTGGCGAAGAAGAGGTGACTCTCGGCGAGCTCGATGAGGAGCTGGCCAGTGAGCTGCATCAGGCCAAGATGGAGCATCGCCGCAATGTCTACGAGATGCGCCGGGGAGGCATAGACAGGATAATCGCGAAAAGGCTCTTTTCCGAGGAAGCCGAGCGTATGGGGCTGGAGGACGAGGAAGCATTCATTCGTGAGGCGGTCGAGAAGGGCACTCCGTATCCGAGCGAAGAGGAGGCGAGGGCCTTTTTCCAGCAGAACGAGCAGATGATGGGCGGCCAGGATTTCGAGGCGATGCAGGGAAGGGTCACTCAGTTCTTGCATCAGCGAAAGAAGCAGGAGAGGTTCAATGAGATTCTCTCGGGGCTTCGAGAGAAAGCGGACGTCAAGATCCTGCTCTCCGAACCTAGAGTGGATGTGGAAGCCAAGGGCCCCAGCAAGGGACCCGAGGATGCTCCGGTGACCATCGTCGAGTTCTCCGACTTCCTCTGCCCCTTCTGCGCTCGCGGTAAGGAGGCCATGGACGAGATTCAGGAGACCTATGGAGACAAGGTGCGTTTCGTCTTCCGTCTTTTCCCGACGCTCGAAAACGAGGAGGCGGTCAGAACTGCCGAGGCCGCCGTGTGTGCCGATATGCAGGGTTTCTTCTGGCAGATGCACGAGGCTCTTTTCTCGGCCGGGCGCGCATTCTCTGATGAGGACATCGTGGGTTATGCGGGCTCCATCGAGGGCCTGGATGTGGACGCGTTCAACAAGTGCCTCGAAGACGACGCTACGAAGGAGCGCATCATGAAGGATATCGCTGCCGGTCGATCCGTGGGGGTAGGTGGCACTCCAGCGTTCTTCATAAACGGTATCCCCGTGCTTGGAGCCCAGCCTTTCAAGACCTTCAAAGAGATTATTGACAGCGAGCTTCGCGAGGACGAGGAGCCGTCGACTGTCGCCGTCGACGACTAGCTTGCCCGTCATTGCCGGCAAGGCTCCCTCGAAGGGCCTTCTCGAGCAGCCCAAATTGGAGAGGACTCATGCGACAGTCCACGCTCTTCGCCCCGACTCTCAAGGAAGCTCCCAGCGACGCGGTAGTATCCAGTCACGTCTTCTTGGTGCGGGGCGGGTTCATTCGTCAGATCGCGGCGGGTATCTATGCGATGCTTCCCCTCGGATGGCGAGTGATTCGAAAGGTCGAGGGTATCGTCCGCCAAGAGATGGACGCGGTGGGGGCACAGGAGTTTCACCTTCCCGCCTTGCATCCTAGGGAGATATGGGATGCTACTGGCAGATGGGAGGTGATGGGCCCCAACATGTTTCGCCTCAAGGATCGTGGAGGGCGGGACATGTGCCTCGGCATGACACATGAAGAGGTCTTCACGCACATAGCTCGCAACGAGCTGCGTTCGTACCGTGAGCTGCCACAGGTCTGGTATCAGATTCAGACCAAGTTCCGAGATGAGCCGCGGCCGAAATCCGGTGTTCTTCGCGTTCGTGAGTTCACGATGAAGGACGCCTACTCCTTCGACGTGGATCGAGAGGGTCTTGATGTTGCCTACGAAGCTCAACGCAAGGCCTACTGCAGGATCTTCGAGAGATGCGGCCTCGACTACCACCTCGTTCAGGCTCACTCTGGAGCGATGGGGGGTAGCGAGTCGGCGGAGTTCATGGTGCAAACCGATGCGGGTGAAGACGAGGTTGCTTCGTGCCATTCGTGTGGTTACGCGGCCAACACGGAAACGGCCGTGAGTCGGCTGGAGCCAACGGAATCTTCGGAACCCAAAGTAGAGCCCTCTCGGTTTCCGACGCCAAACCTCAACACGATCGAGGAGCTCGCCGCGGCCCATCCCGAAAAAGCTCCGGCCCACAGGCAGATAAAGACTCTCGTGTATGTGGTAGACGAGAAGCTACATCTCGTATTGCTCCAAGGTGATCATGAGCTTTGCGAGGCCAAGCTCGAGTCGGTCACGGGCGGCGTAGAGGTTCGTCCAGCGCATCGTGACGAGATAAGAGACGCTCTTGGAGCCGATCCCGGTTCCCTGGGAGCTGTTGGGGTCTCGAGCCTACCCGTCCTCGTCGATAGTGCGCTGGAAGGACGAACCGAGATGGTCACCGGAGCGAATGTGGACGGTTTCCACATTGAGCATGTCTCTGTTTCAAGGGATATCCCCTCCGCCAAGTTCGCGGATGTCCGTCTGGTGAAGGCAGGGGAGGGATGCGCTAGGTGCGATGGCAAGCTAGAGGTTCTTCGTGCCCTGGAGGTGGGGCATATCTTCAAGCTTGGTACTCGTTACTCGCAGGCACTACAGGCGACGGTGCTGGACGCGAAAGGCAACGAGGTCCCGATAGTCATGGGGTCATACGGCATCGGCATCGAACGTATCATGGCCGCGGCGGTCGAGCGTCATCACGATGACAATGGGATCATTTGGCCCCAAACGATAGCTCCCTTCCAGGTGCATGTGCTTGCATTGCAGCCTGGTGACGATGCTGTAAGAGCCATGGCGGAGGAGCTGTACCTGGGGCTTCTGGACGCGGGATACGAGGTTCTTCTAGATGATCGCGAAGAGCGGGCCGGAGTGAAGTTCAAGGATGCCGATCTGATTGGAGCCCCCATTCGCGTCGCCGTTGGGGCCAGAGGCATGAAGAACGGGATCGTGGAGCTGAAGCGCCGCCGCGATGGGGAGCTGGTGTCGGTGGCGGCAGATCTCCCATCGGTGAGAACCGAGGTGGCCTCGAAGTTGGACGAACGATAAGATGCTCGCCTGCTGACAACTGGTCTCGAGGCGCCAATGTTGATTCGTATCCAGGACTCGGAAGAGACGACGTTGCTGTCGGAGGTAGAGGCGGCTCCGGCGTTTTTCGCGGGGGATATTCACGCACTTTCGGTGGCGGATGTCCTGTCTCTGCTCAATACGGGCCGAAAGAGCGGAAGCTTGCTATTCGAGCTCGAAGAGGGAGTCAGAAAGAGGCTCTTCTTGACCGATGGAGAGATCACCTTTGCATCCAGTAATGCCCCGGAGGATCGGATAGGAGAGGTTCTTTGGCGAGCAGGGGTGATTGACCAGCAGCAGCTTCAGCAAGCGGCAGAGATGGTTCGTCCTGGCTTCAGGATTGGTGATGCGCTCGTAGCTATTGGCGCGGTATCTCCAGTCGATATTTATCAGGGCCTCATAAGGCAGGTGCGCGACATAGTCTTGTCGCTGTTTTCTCGCGGAGCGGGTCGCTTTCTTTTCGTATCCGATGCCAACGAGGGGGCCGATCAGCTGCAGCTTGGCGAGAGCACGCACGAGTTGATTCTTGCCGGCCTTAGGGGCCTCCAGGATATCGAGCAGCTTCGAGCCGCGGTGCCCCTCCATTTGGTGTTCGAGCGCAGATCCACGCTGGTCGACACGAGACTCACCGCCCATGAGGTCGCGGTAATGGACCTTGTCGATGGAGTTCGAACCGCCGAAGAGATTCTGAAGGATAGTCAACTAGGAGAGCAAGTTGGACTCCAAACGCTTCACAGTCTTGCCCAGGCTCGTCTGATAGTTCAGCGCAAGGCCGCCGCGGCCGCGGCCGCCCGTCTGGATGCAGGAGTTGAGGTTGCTCACGATGCCCTGGCGGCACAAGAGGCGGATCATGCATTAGCCGATCTCTTCGACGGTACCGATGAGCTGTTCGCGGATGACGAAGGTTCATTGGATGACGATGAGTCATCCATTGGCGCTAGCCCGATAGACTTTGCCTCCAGTGAGACCCAAGAGGATCCCTCCAAGACCGATGCGGCGGCCGCCACGGAGGCTGGGGCCGAGGTAGAGCCAGAGGTGGAGTGGGGCGAGGCTGCCGCTACGGAGGCCGGAGGCGAGGTGGAGCCTCAAGTGGAGTGGGGCGAGGCTGCCGCTACCGAGGCTGGAGGCGAGGTAGAGCCAGAGGTGGAGTGGGGCGAGCCTGCCGCCACAGAGGCCGGGGCCGAGGTAGAGCCCGAGGTGGAGTGGGGCGAGGCTGCCGCCACGGAGGCTGGGGCCGAGGTAGAGCCAGAGGTGGAGTGGGGCGAGCCTGCCGCCACAGAGGCCGGGGCCGAGGTA
>SKWY01000330.1 GCA_007128675.1 Deltaproteobacteria bacterium
CATACGATGAGGGCGCTCCACGGCTCCAATCAAAAGGAGAGCTAGAGTCAGAAAGAGCAGCTCACTTCTTTGGAATCGGCATCTCATTTGGCCCAATACGATGCTACCTGAACGTCGACGACGGTTGGCACCTTTCTAAGAAAGACCTCTCCCGCCGCGACCATCTCCTTTTTCACCAAAGTAGCTACAGCCTCGGCCTCGCTCTCCTTACACTCCACGACAAGCTCGTCATGAACGCAGTTGACGAGGAAGGCATCCAAACCTTCCCTGCGCAAAGCCCGCGTCAATCGGGCCATGGCAAGCTTCGTGATATCGGCGCTGGTGCCTTGAATGGGCATGTTCTTGGCCTGACGAGTCAACTGCGGCCTGCGTTCCGGGTCTTCGGCGCCATCGAGATAGAGCCTCCTTCCGGCGAGGGTTTCACAATAACCTTGCGCCAAAGAAGCAGTGGCCGACTCCTCGAGCCAAGCTCGCACACGAGGATATGTCTCGAAGTAACGCGTGAGAAGACGCTCGGCCTCCTCGGTCGAGACATCCAACTGCCTTGCGAGGCCTCCTGCTCCCATGCCATAGCAAAGCCCGAAGCTGATGGCTTTCGCCCTCTCGCGCAGATCCTCGTTCACAGTCTTGCTTACGGGCTTGTCGAACATGGAGGCGGCCACGATGGAATGGAGATCGGAGTCATCGTCGAAGGCTTTTAGAAATCGCGGATCGGAGGAGAGCTCTGCCAGAATGCGAAGCTCGCAGGCGGAGTAGTCCGCCGTAACGAGTAGGCGGCCCGCCGGCGCTCTGAATGCGTAACGAAAACGAGCTTCCGAGCGAATGCTCTGGAGATTCGGGGCCTCGCAGGCGCATCTGCCGGTGCTCGCGCCTAGCTGCTTGAAACGGGGATGAAGCCGGCCTGTCACGGGGTGGATATGGGACAAGAAGCCCTCTCCATAGGCCGACAAGAGCTGTTGGTGGTCTCGATACTCGAGTAGTGCCGAAGCAAAGGGATGATCTAAACGAGAGAGGCTCCTGCGGGTCAAGTCCGGCAAGTACTCGTGGCCAAGGCGCGCAAAAAGATCCCTGACATCGGGTTCCGAATCGAAATCCACATCCACGTGACCAAAGAGATCGGGGACGACTACTGACGCGACCGCGCCTCTCAGCTTTTCTAGTGCCCTCTTCTTGCCGATTCGAGTCTCTTCGATCAGCTCTAGCCAAGCGTCCCTATCGAGATTGAAGCCGCGGTACTCCAACTCGGCAAAGGCGTCGGTGGCGGCCCCCTCTATCTGTGCGACACGAGAGAGTCCGCTAGCCTGAATCTTGGAGCCCTGTTGAAGAAAGAGGTGATAGGTGGCAAGGACGTCGGCGAGACCATAGGCAATCTGCGCATCGGTCAGAGCTCCCTCGTAGTTCATGAAGCTGGTGCGCTCCGCCTTGTCCAAAGAGAGGCCGACTCTCCTCTCACAGCAAGCCTTCAAGGTACGTGGGCCCACCTTTCTGCCCCCCGCGAGGAGGATCTCGAGAATCATCGTGTCCTGAGGCCGGCTCACCTCGAGGCCTAGGGTCTTCAAAAACTTCAGATCGAACTGTGCGTTATGGAAGACCGTGAGACCATCACGCTCCAGCACATCCTTCAACGGGGAGAGATCGGGAAGAGCTCGAGCATCTATCGCCACCTGCAGTCGATCATCGCCAAGCTGGACCAGAAGAACCGTGTCCCTATGAGGATCGAGCCCTGTAGTCTCGAGATCGCAGGCCAAGATCGGTCGGTCCATTAGGCGACCTACGACCTCCTTTAGTCCGGATTCATCCCGAATGACGGAACAAGACTCACTCATATATTTGATCTCAACCCCTTGTGCCGAAGAACATCGAGTCTGGGCAGAAGATGTCACGTAGCTGTTCGTAACTCCAGAGGGCCGAGCGCAGCTTATGGCCAAGCGCTATCGAAGGTAATGAAGACTGTTGGGTTGTAATTGGGATAGTGAATCCCAGGCGGTTTTGTCATGGCCTGCAGCGCAACCGTAGTTCGTGATCGTTATCCAGCACACAATCATAGCCTTCGGGACAATCCTGGTCGTCGGCGCATCTGAAGGAGCAATACCAATCGTACTCCATGGGCCAGGACAAAGGCGCGCGGTTGCCGCAGTCGGCGTCGTTCACACCCTCAATGGGAACCCCGCAGGTCTCCCAATCGTCCGGTCCACCTGGCTCCCGGTTACACGGCGCATCCAGAGTGCGATGAGCCGCGCAAGTCCGGACCGCGTGGTTGTAGCTTGGGACGCATTGGTGTCCACGTGCCTCCCCGAGGTCGGCGCATTCATACCCGCGAGGACATTCGCCCCCATCTTCGCAATGTAGTCCGCAACCCCGATCTATCTCGGAGCCGTCCAGATCCATGAAAGCAACGCAAAGATCGCTCTCGCCACCACACTCCACGTCATCCTGGCAAGGCTCGCATAGCTCCCGACCCTCACCTCCCATACAGATATTTCTCTGGGTATCGCAAGTTTCAGTACCTTCACAGTCATCATCCGTCACACACTCCACACAGGCGCCGCTATCGACGTGGCAGACCCCATCGTTGCAATCCGCGTTGGACATGCACTCGACACAGACGTTTCGGGAAACATCGCACTGAAGTCCATCGGCGCAATCGTCATTGGAGTAGCAGTCCACGCAGGTAAGCGTCGCCTCGTCGCAGAGTTGCCCTTCTCTGCAGTGATCATCTTCGAGACACTGCACGCAAGCGCCCTGGCCGGTGTCGCAGTAGGGCCTGGTGCTCAATGCACAGTCGAGATCCCTGGAGCACCCTCGAACACATTCGAAGGTGCGAGTATCACAGGTTCGACCATCGCCACAGTCATCCGCCTCGAGGCATTCGACACAGGTATTGGTTTCGACATGGCATCGACCATCGGCGCAGTCGATATCTTCCTCGCAACCCGGCACGCAGCTCTGTGCATCGCAATAGTGATCCGAAGGACAGTCGCGGCTTGACCTGCAGCCCTCAACGCAAGTCCTGGTGTCCGCATCACAAATGGTTCCAAGATCACAGTCACCATCATCGGTGCAACCCCGAACGCAGGTATTGCTGGCAGGTTCACAGATTTCCCCTTCCTCTGGGCAGTCCGAGTCTTCCCTGCAACCTTCGTCGCATGTCCCGTCCCTACAGATCTCGCCGGACGGGCAGTCGTCATCATCACGGCAACCCTCGATGCACTGGTCATCCTCGCAAACGAACCCCTCCTCGCAGTCGTCATCGCTTCCGCACTCGACACAATTGCCGTCGACACAAACCTCATTCCCTGTACAGTCTTCTTCGGTCAAACACTCCACGCAGGCTCCGTAAGGGCCCCCATCCGGATCGCATATCGAACCATCCGGACAGTCTTCGCTCTCGAGGCACCCCTCCACACAATGACCAGCGACACATACGTAACCTTCGGAGCAAGGGTTATCATCGTCACACTCATCACCGGCATCTACACACTGGCCTTCCACGCAGACCCGATCATCTAGGCAGCCACGCTCCTCGTTACAGCCAGGCACGCAGGCCCCGTTTTCGCAAAGGTGCTCATCCGGGCATTCATCATGTGACTCACATGAATCTGCCTGCTCGCACTGTCCGTCCCTACACTGCGCTCCCTCCTCGCAGTGCTCATGCTCGAGGCACTCGACACAGGCACCGGTGTCACTATCGCACCAGCCGACTGGAGCCTCGCACTCATCGTGTGTCTGACAGCCCGAAATGGGGACACATCGCCCGTCCTCTCCGCAGACGCCATCCTCACAGTCCGCGTGATCCTCACACCTGACGATACATATCCCACCTTCACAAACACCACGCTCGCCGCAGTCGGCATCGTCATCGCACGAGGCGTCCGACACGCATGCTCCCTCGATGCAGAAAAGACCAGCGGGGCAGTCTTCATGCTCGGCGCACGTCTCCCCCGCGGTTGATGTGCCGCAAGCAAGACTTGTTAGAAGGAAGAAGAGGGATGCAGTGGTGACAACGAGTCTCATGCTGGTCTCCTTATCGCGCTTTTCAGCTCGTGAGGCTAAAGTCCATCGGCCGCTCCGGCACAAACGAGCCCTTTTCGTATTTCCTAGCAAAAACTAACATACCGGGCACGCCCGATAAGCCGATCAATTGGCTTACGAGCCATGCAAGCAAAAGTTACGTTATTTCAGCAGACACCTTCTAGGCCCATTCCCAGACGTGTTTGCCATAGAATGATTGTTCGTCCCGCAAGAGAACACCAAGCCCGGAGATTCGTGTGAACGATTTCACGGCTCGTCTGAACGAAATGGCTAGGGAGGTAGCCAAGGATCCTGGCAGCCCCCTCTATCCACAGCTCGCCTTGGCCCTTGCGGATGCTGGTCGATACGCCCAGGCGGTGGAGATCTGCCAGCGTGGGCTAGAGGTGGCTCCAGGAGCAGCTGGAAGAAGGGTATTGGCACAAGCCCTGCTGCTGCTCGGCAGAATAGACGAGGCCCGCGCCAACGCCGAGGCACTCTTGGAGGAATCGGAACAAGACGCTGTTGCCCTGCGAATCTTGGGGGCTTCATTCTTGGCACGTGGCGACAAGGATGGGGCTCGTCCTTTCATCGAGCGCTCCGCCCGCCTCGACCCGTCGGACATGCAGACGCTTGACCTTCTGGCACAGCTTGCGGGCCACACAGAGGATGGCCCTGAAAAGACACCTTCAGAGCATGACCTGGGCAGCCCCGCCTCCCGGCCGGATGCACCTTCTTCGCCCCCTAGTGCACCGGGTGAGGCAAGGGAAGAACCCTCCGAGGCCAGCTTCGAGGCAGCCTCCACGCAAGAGTTCGAACTCGATCTGCCTGGCGCCGAGCCCGAGCCAGCTCCTCCTCTCCCAATAGAACCGGACCGCGAAAGCTTCTCGGCGGCCGAATCTGGGGCTTTGGAGGAGCCACTTGCGGCACCGGCACGGGAGGACGACCACATCGAGACAAGACCGGATGAGCGAGACGAGGGCCCGTGCCATGCCGCTCAGCGGAGCGAAGAAGACCCTTCCTCATCCTGGGCGGGTTCATGGGAAGCCGGAGAAGCCAGCGACGTCCTCGAGCTGGACGACGGCCATGAGAAGATGAGGCCCTATGAGCTCGAGCCCCAGGAAGGCGAGGCAGGAGAGCCGACAGGGGACAAGGAACGAGAATGGGAGAGTAAAGGAGCGGGAGACGCCCTCGAGCTGGACGACGGTCATGATGAAAGGAGCTCAGGTAGGCTCCCGCCTCGGACCGAGGGGGAAACGCTGGGGCTGGAGAGCGACGAGGATGGCTTGAAGGCAGAGCGCGATGAGGACCTCTCGGACTCGAGGCAGACCTTTGATGCGGAGCCTTCATTGGAAGATCCCGGCGACCGAGCACCCGCTCTTGGGGAAGAGACCCCTTCGGATGGTGATGACTCCACGGCTCGGAAGCCAATCTTGGGCACTTCAGGCAGCGTATCGCCCACCCCTTTCTGGAGGCAGTTCCAGTCCCTTGGCTCGACCTCCTCTTCTCGCATGCCCACAGCGAGGCTCATCGCTTTCTTCTCGAAATCACCTGCTCGCAAGTTTGGCATCCCAGCGGCTGCGGCCGCTCTCATTCTTCTTCTCTGCACGGTCTTTGCGCTCTCTTGGAAGAAAGGGCGTGACCAAGAGTTTTTTGATGAAGCCATGTCGCTTGCGGCGGCAGCCGCCCGCCTCGATACCGACAAGGGATATCAAAGCGCCATTGCTCACCTCGAAGAGGCGCTCGAACGAAAAACGAATGACCCCGAGGCATTAGGGTTGCTCGCCTTTTCCGCCGCACGACTGCACACTGCCTTCGAAGGAGGCATGGAGATGGCTGTGCTGGCGGAGGACTATCTTGCCATCGCCGAGGCCCAGCCGGTGTTCACTCCAAAGGGCGCGGCAGCCAGGGGCCTCTTGCACCTGGCCTCTGGTCGCCCAGCCGATGCCGTATCCACCGCGGCG
>SKWY01000544.1 GCA_007128675.1 Deltaproteobacteria bacterium
GGACCAAGGAGCCAGGAGCAGTGGGCGAGCCTCTTTTCGTCGACGTGGTGAGTGCTCTTCGTGAGGCAAGAGAGCAGGGGCTCGGTAACATGAAGAGCGAGCCGGCTGTGATTGGAGGCCGATATGGCCTCTCCTCCAAGGAGTTCACTCCGGCAATGATAAAGGCCGTCTTCGACGAGCTTGGAAAGGATGCGCCCAAGAGGCGTTTCACCGTGGGAATCATGGACGATGTGACCCACCTCTCGCTGTCTTACGATCCCGACTTCGACATCGAGCCCGAGTCGGTGAAACGGGCGGTCTTCTTTGGGCTCGGCGCCGATGGCACGGTTGGAGCGAACAAGAGCTCCATCAAGATAATCGGAGAGGAGACTCCCAACTGGGGGCAGGGCTACTTCGTATACGACTCGAAGAAGTCCGGAGCGATCACGATCTCCCACCTTCGCTTCGGTCCCGAGACGATTCGTTCCACCTTCCTGACACGGAAGGCGGACTTCGTCGCTTGTCACCAGTTCACCTTCCTCGAGAAGTACGACGTCCTCGAGCACGCGGCCGAAGGCGCCACGTTCCTTCTGAACGCGCCTTTCGGACCTGACGAGGTCTGGGATCATCTACCGCGAGAGGTCCAGGAGCAGATACTCGAGAAGAAGCTAGGGTTCTACACCATCGATGCTTACGAGGTGGCAAAGAACTCCGGCATGGGTATGCGAATCAATACCATCATGCAGACCTGCTTCTTCGCAATCTCGGGAGTCCTTCCCAGAGAGGAGGCGATTTCCCAGATCAAGTCCTCCATCGAGAAGACCTACGGCATGAAGGGAGCCGAAGTCGTTCAGAAGAACTTCGAGGCTGTCGATCACACCTTGGCCAACCTGCACCAGGTGAAGGTTCCAGACAAGGTCACCGCCACCAAGGGACGTCCACCAATCGTTTCCGAGAAGGCGCCGGATTTCGTAAAGCGCGTCACCTCGGTAATCATGGCCAACAAGGGAGATCTTCTTCCTGTTTCGGCGTTTCCGGTCGACGGAACCTGGCCGGTGGGCACCACCCAGTGGGAGAAGCGAAATATTGCCCTCGAGATACCCGTGTGGGATCCGGCCGTTTGCATCCAATGCAACAAGTGCGCGATGGTCTGCCCCCACGCCACCATACGAGCGAAGGTGTACCCCAAGGAGTCTCTCGAGAAGGCTCCGAAGACCTTCAAATCGACCGATTACAAGGCCAAGGATTTCGCGGGACAGAAGTACACCGTGCAAGTCGCTCCCGAGGACTGCACCGGCTGTACGCTATGCGCACAGATGTGTCCGGGTAAGGACAAGTCCAACCCAAGGCACAAGGCCATCACGATGTCTCCGCAGATGCCGCTGCGAGAGTCGGAGAGAGAGAACTACGAGTTCTTCCTATCCCTGCCTCAGCCGGATCGCTCGAAGGTTCGGCTCGACGTCAAGGGCTCGCAGTTCTTGGAGCCTCTTTTCGAGTACAACGGTGCTTGCAGCGGCTGCGGTGAGACTCCGTACGTCAAGCTGATGACGCAGCTCTTCGGAGACCGCATGCTCATCGCCAACGCCACGGGATGCTCGTCCATTTACGGCGGAAACCTGCCCACCACTCCATACACAACAAATGCCGATGGGCGTGGGCCAACCTGGTGCAACTCTCTTTTCGAGGATAACGCCGAGTTCGGATTCGGCTTCCGTCTCGCAATCGACAAGCACCGCGAGCAGGCGCTCGAGTTGCTGCGTTCGATGGCTCCCAAGGTTGGAGATGACCTGGTGAGCGAGATCGAGAACGCCGACCAGAAGAGCGAGGCTGGGCTCGCTTCACAACGAGAGAGGGTGGCGGCGCTGAAGTCGAAGCTCGCCGATCTGGGCACAAGAGAAGCCTCGAGGCTGATGATCCTAGCCGACTACCTCGTGAAGAAGAGCGTCTGGATTCTGGGTGGGGACGGCTGGGCCTACGATATCGGCTACGGAGGTCTGGATCATGTTCTTGCGATGGGACGAGACGTCAACGTGCTCGTGATGGACACGGAGGTCTACTCGAACACGGGCGGCCAGGCTTCGAAGTCCACCCCCATGGGGGCCTCGGCGAAGTTCGCCGTGGCAGGCAAGGCGCTGCCCAAGAAGGATCTTGGAATGATGGCCATGACCTACGGCAACGTATACGTCGCCAAGGTTGCCTTCGGCGCGAAGGACGCCCAGACGGTTCGGGCCTTCGTGGAGGCAGAGTCGTATCCGGGCCCCTCGCTGATCATTGCCTACAGTCACTGCATAGCACATGGCTATGATCTTGCTCGTGGATGCGACCAGCAGAAGCTGGCGGTCGATTCCGGACATTGGCCTCTCTTCCGCTTCGATCCAAGGAGACTCGAGAAGGGCGAGAACCCGCTGCAGAATGATTCCGGGGAGCCCAAGATCGACCTTGCTTCCTACATCCGTAACGAGACGCGGTACCGCATGGTCGAGCGTCAGAATCCAGAGGCCTTCAAGAAGCTGATTGCCACCGCCCAGGCCCAGGTCAAGTGTCAAAACGATCTCTATCGCCATTTGGCTGCTTTCACCGCACCGCGTCCTGACGCCAAATAGCGTACAGCCGGCCTCGATTCTCTTTAGACCCCGAAGGCTTGACTGCGGCCTCCGGGGTCTTCATGTAAAGAGTCAACGGAGGCCTACATGAATCTGACTACTCGCTATATGGGGCTGTCTCTATCAAGCCCTTTCGTCGTGGGCTCATCTCCCATGGGCCACGATTTGGACCTTGTGAAGAGGCTCGAGGACGCGGGGGCGGCGGCAATCGTGATGCCATCGATCTTCGAGGAGCAGATCACCCGAGAAGAAATGGGGACGTTCAGGGATATCGAATGGCCTGCGGAGTCCTTCGCAGAGGCGATCTCCTACTTTCCGTCTCCTCCGAGCTTCAAGCTCGGGCCGGACTCGTATCTGGACCGGATTCGGAGAGCGAAGGAGGCCGTCGGCATTCCCGTAATCGGTTCTCTGAATGGCAGCACCTCCAGCGGATGGCTGCAGTATGCGGGGCTAATCAAGGAGGCCGGCGCCGATGCCTTGGAGATGAACGTCTACTTCTTGGCGACAGGCCCCGATGACACTTGCTCGGAGGTCGAGGAACGGACGATAGAGATAGTTAGGGGCGTGAAAGCTGCCACGGGCATTCCTCTGTCGGTCAAGCTATCTCCCTTCTTCTCCTCGCTTCCTCACTTGGCCTCGAGGATCGCCGAGTCTGGCGCGGCGGGACTTGTTCTCTTCAACAGATTCCTCCAGCCGGACATCGACATCGATGCATTGGAGGTCGAGCCTCGCATCTCCCTTTCCGATTCATCCGAGCTTCTCTTGCGGCTTAGGTGGCTTGCAATTCTCTCGGGTCGGATTGACGCGGACCTTGCTTGCAGCGGCGGAGTCCACTCGGTTGATGACGCCGTCAAGGCCGTGATGGCCGGTGCTTCCATAGTCCAGATGGTATCGGCTCTACTGAAGAACGGCCCAGAGCATGTGCAAGAGGTGCGGGAGGGCTTCTCCCGCTGGCTGGATGATCATGAGTACGATTCGCTGGAGCAGATGCGGGGTTCCATGAGCCACTCTCGGTGTCCGAGCCCAGAAGCCTTCGAGAGAGCGAACTATGTTCGCGTCCTTCAAGGTTGGCGCAGGTCCCTTGACTGGTCGACGTTTTAGGCGCCTCGACTAGCGACGGGACCGTGCACCGAGTTCCGGGTGGGTTGCGGCCAATTGGTCTGTGGCTACACTATGAATGGCACCGGTGAATGGTGTTTCGGCGTCATATTCGCGTCCGCGATGGTGGCGTCAGAAAGGCTCGAGCCCATGAGCGAGGACTTCCCGCAATCGGAGAGCAAGAGATCGCGTGGAGGAGGGAAGGATGAGGGGTCGAGATCTCCTGACTCCGAGACGGCGGATCTGGCGGGCTACGGACGGTTCAGGGCTCCAATCATCTGGGCCGTGTTTCTTCTCCTGGGCTTTTTGCTCTTTCGAACCTTCGTTGGTGAGCCGGACGCAAGACATGTGCCCTATAGCGAGTTCAAGGATGAGGCCCGATCGGGACGTTTCGAAAAGGTGATCATCGGACGAGATACCGTCCGGGGATATCCAAAGGAAAAGGAGGCATCTGACGCCAAGGAGAAGAACGGGCAAACGGGAACGGAAGAGGCGGATTTGAGACCTTGGGTCGCAAATCGGGTAAAGGCGGACACGGAACTCGTCCAGGTGCTGGAGGAAACGGCAACCGAGTACGATCAGGCTAGAGAGTCCTCCCTTGGGCCAATGCTGCTGATATGGCTCGTGCCCCTCATGCTTCTTCTGGTTCTCTTGATGGTAGTTTTTCGCCGAATGACCGGGGCGATGAAGCAGGGACCGCCAGGCTTGATGAGCTTTGGCAAGAGCAAGGCCCGCGTCCACATGGAGTCCGATACCGGGGTTGCCTTTCAGGATGTGGCGGGGATTGACGAGGCAGTCGAGGAGCTCCAGGAGATTGTGGAGTTTCTGAAGACGCCGGAGAAGTACCGCAGGTTGGGAGGGAAGATTCCGAAGGGTGTGCTTCTGATGGGACCGCCTGGCACGGGAAAGACTCTACTTGCCAGGGCCGTGGCCGGAGAGGCGAATGTCCCCTTCTTCAGTCTTTCGGGATCGGAGTTCGTGGAGATGTTTGTTGGGGTTGGTGCCGCCCGTGTTCGCGATCTCTTCGAAAAAGCGCAAGAGAAGGCGCCATGCATCATCTTCATCGATGAGCTGGATGCACTCGCCAAGAAACGAGACTCCGGTGGACTGATGGGAGGGCACGACGAACGAGAGCAGACTCTCAACCAGCTTCTTGCCGAGATGGACGGTTTCGACCCCAAGGTGGGGCTCATTGTGCTCGCGGCCAGCAACAGACCGGAGATACTCGACCCCGCGTTGATGCGACCCGGAAGGTTCGATCGGCAGATCCTGGTGGATAGGCCCGATAAGCGAGGTCGACTCGAAATCCTGCGCATCCACGCCAGGGAAGTCGTCATCGCAAACGACGTGGTACTCGAGGATATTGCAGCGAGGACACCGGGGTTTGCTGGTGCCGATCTAGCCAATGTCTGTAACGAGGCTGCTCTCTTGGCGGCGAGGAGGGACGCTTCTGCCGTCCATATGAGGGACTTCGCCTTGGCCATCGAGCGTGTCGTAGCCGGCCTGCGGAAGAAGAACCGACGAATCAACGACAAGGAAAAGGAGATTGTTGCATTCCATGAGGCGGGGCATGCCCTGGTTGCTTTGTCTCTCGAACATTCCGATCCGGTTCATAAGGTCTCCGTGATCCCCCATGGGGTCGGAGCATTAGGCTACACCATGCAGCTTCCTCTGGAGGACCGATACCTGATGCGGTTGGAGGAGCTGCGGGACAAGCTGGCTGGTCTCTTGGGCGGACGAGCAGCGGAGCAGGTGGTTTTTGGATCGGTGAGCACGGGCGCCAGCAACGATCTGCAAAAGGTAACGGAGATTGCCCGCATCATGGTCACCGAGTACGGAATGAGTGAAGCCATTGGACCCCTTGCCCTAGCGGGGAAGAGCCGTAGCCAGTTCTTGGACGGCGCCCAGAACCCATTCGAGCAGAGAGCCTTCAGCGAAAAGACAGCCGAACTGGTGGACCATGAGGTCAAACGCTTAGTCCTCGAGGCCGAAGAGCGGGCGAGAGCGGTCTTGACGGAGCGTAGGGAGGTTCTGGATGCCATAGCCTCGAGGCTCTTGGAGAACGAGGTGATCGAGGGGGAAGAACTGCTCGATATGGTGGGGCCACCGCGTCCTGGCAGTGAGCATCCCCAAAAGAATCTGGGACCGGCCGGCTCCCGATGAATACGGAAAATCGCAACATGGGGGAGGGACCAAGGAGGCAGTACTAATGACTACCCAGTCTGGAAGGTCTCACGA
>SKWY01000470.1 GCA_007128675.1 Deltaproteobacteria bacterium
CAGGAGATGGGCATCACCGCGCTTCTAGTTACTCACAATCCCTCCCTGGCAGAGCGTATGCCCAGGCGCCTTCGGATGGAGGGAGGTGGCCTGGTGGAGGAGGTTTGCTCTTGAGGCTCTGGCATCGAATACAGGTACGATTTGCCCTGGCGCTCGCCGTGACGATTGGTCTCCTGAGCCTAGGTGCGCCTTCCGTCGCATTGGCGATCGATCACGGCGAGATCGACCACCTCGTGGATGAGCTGCCTGGTGAGCCAGTCGTCGACGTCGAGGTCGAAGGTAACCGCCGAGTTGGGACTGAAGCGGTGCTCCGTGAAATGCGCATCAGGCCCGGCATGCAGCTTTCATGGGATGTTGTGCGGGAAGATGTCGCCCGGCTTTTCGAGATGAATTTCTTCGAGGATGTCTCGATTCATCTCGAGCACAGGGCTGATGGCCCGGCAGTCATCGTTCGGGTAAGCGAGAAGCCCGTGGTAAGGCAGGTCGTCTACGAGGGTAACTCGGAGATGAAGGACGACGATCTGGACGAGATTGTCGAGATAGCTCCTTACTCGATGCTGGACCAGCATCGAATCGAGAGGGCCGCCCGAGAGATAGAGGCTAGCTACAAGGGCAAGGGCTACTTTCTCGCCGAGGTCACAACCCGCGTGCAGTCAGTACCCGACGAAGCGGCGGTGGATGTCGTCTTCGAGGTCAACGAGCAGGCCAAGGTCCAGGTAAGATCCATCAGATTGATAGGAAACGAAGCGATCCCCGACTCCGACATCAAGGCTCATATGGAGACGCGGGAGGGGCATTGGCTCTCCTTCCTGACGCAGTGGGGAACCTATCGTCCAGAGGCTTTCGAGATCGATTTGATGCGAATCGCCGCCCTCTACTATGACCGTGGCTACATCAACGTCCAGGTAGGTCAGCCGCACGTTACCTTGTCGGCAGACGGTCGTTTCATTCACGTGGCGATCGGCATCGAGGAAGGCGAGCAGTTCAGCGTGGGGGCCGTGGATGTCTCCGGGGATCTCTTGGAGGATGCTTCTCGCCTGCGAGCTCTCGTGCCAATGCGTGAGGGGGATGTCTTCGTCAGAAGCGAGCTGGGCGAGGGCATCATGGCGCTGCAGGGGCTGTATCAAGACAGAGGCTATGCCTATGCCGACGTGACCCCGTTGACCGGGGTCGATTCGAGCCAGAGGACCATCGATCTCGACTTCGAGATCAAAAAGGGACCCAAGGTGCTTGTCGAACGAATCGAGGTGCGTGGCAACACCCGCACTCGAGACAAGGTGATTCGTCGTGAAATGAGAATTCACGAGGGAGATATCTATAGCGGCAATCTGATTCGCACCTCCAAGCGAAGGGTGCAGGCCCTCGGCTTCTTCGAGAGTGTGGACCTTGCGACACGCCAGGGAAGTCACGGGGACAGAGTGGTGCTCGAGCTTTCCGTGAAGGAACGGCCAGCCGGGACTTTCCAGGTTGGAGCTGGTCTCTCGTCCGGTGAGGGACTGATTGCGACTGTCCAGGTGTCCCACGAGAACCTTTTCGGTCGGGGCCAGTCCTTCGGCGTGCAGGGGATGTTCAGCAGACAGCGAACCATCTTTCAGGCGCAGTTCATGGAGCCATACTTCATGGACACGAACTGGACGCTCGCGCTTTCGGCATTCAACACCGAGCAGGACTATCTTTCGTTTCTGCGTCGAAGCACCGGTGGATACCTCACTCTGGGCTACCAGCTCGTCGACGACCTAAGGCTGCTCTTGACCTATACGGGCGAATCCGTGGACGTGTCGGCTGGCGGTGACTTCGCGGAAAGGGCGCAGGCAGGGCTTTTTGGTGGAGGCTTCACGTCCTCGGCAAAGCTGACGCTCAACTGGGATAGACGTGACGATAGGATGTTTCCTACTCGCGGTTTCTATCACACGGCTTCGGTGGAGCATGCTCCTCCCTGGCTCATGTCCGAGAACCTTTTTACCCGCTACACGCTCGTCAACAGATGGTACTGGCCACTGCCATTCGGTCTCGTGGGCCGTCTGAACATGGAGCTTGGCTACATCGCTGGTGAGCGCTACCCGCTTTCGGAGAGGTACTTCATTGGAGGTATCTACAGCATTCGAGGGTACGGGCTGCGTAGCATTTCTCCCCGAGAGCAGTTCGCCGCCCTCGGAGATCCAGGTGCTCATACCCGTCCTTTCGCCGTGGGAGGGAATAAGCAGTTCATCACGAATCTCGAGGTGGAGTTTCCCATACTGCGCCCCATGGGGCTTCGTGGGGTGCTTTTCTACGATATGGGTAATGCCTATGGTCGGGGCAGTCCGTTCTTCCAGGATCCGGATTACGATCTACCGCTTGGCATGTTTCATTCCGTGGGATTTGGGGTGCGCTGGTTCTCGCCTATCGGTCCTCTCCGCTTCGAGTACGGCATACCTCTTACACCGCGGCCGGCCGACGACTTCCTACCGGAAGGCGATCGAGGTCGCTTCGAGTTCACGATTGGTAACTTCTTCTGATACCTAGCTGTCCCCTAGAAGGGGATGAGGCTCATCGAGAGCAGAGAAGGAACAAGGAAAGGTTCAGCAAAATGAAGAATCTTGGCTACATTGTCTTTGCCGTCGCCGTAATCGCGGTGCCGCTTTTTTCGGGAGCACCCGCCGTTGCACAGGATTCGGAGGGTGGCCGAATCGGATACGTCGACCTTCAGCGGGCGCTGGGGGAAGTGGAGGAGGGGCGACGTGCCAAGGCCCAGCTCGAGCGCGAGCTTAGTCGGCGTCAACAGATGTTGGAGCGCAGACAGCAGCGCCTCAAGACGCGTCGCGACGAGCTGGAGGCCCAGGCTTCGGTCATGGAGCCGGAGCAGCGCCGTGAGGCCGAGTCGGAGCTCCAGCGCGAGTTCTTGGAGCTGCAGCAGACGTTCATGACCTTGCAGCGCGAGCTGGACGAGCAGGAGCAGGAGCTGACCGAGCGCATCTTCGGTCGAATGGAGTCCATCCTCCAGGAGATTGCCGACTCAGAGGGTCTGGACATCATCCTCGAGCGCAGCTCCGGCGTGCTTTGGGCTCGCCCATCCCTCGATGTCACGGCCCAGCTGGTCAGGCTATACAACGCTCGTCACAGCCGAACAGAGAGCAGGGGCGAGTAGGTTTCTTGGGCGCCGAATCTTTGCCGGGACGGGGCGGCTCGCCGTCCGAAGGCCGCTGGCCGGCTCGACCGGGCCGGCGAGAGTCCGGCGGCGTCTAGTTGATGGGACGGCGCCCCCGCCAAGTGGTGAGTCTTGAAGATTATTGAGCTTGCAAGTTTGTTGGAGGCAAGGGCTGTTGCTGGAGCCTGTTCGCCATTGGACCTCGAGGTGGGCTCCTGCGCCGCGCTCAATGAGGCCTCGGTAGGACAGGTCTCCTTCTTTGCCGACCATCGGCAAGAAAGCGCGCTAGAGTCGACGATGGCTTCGGTAGTCGTGGTCGATGAAGCCACCGAGGCGAAGCTCTCGGGGGTTCGGTTCGCAAGGCTCGTCAGGGACAACCCGGCCGCGGGATTTGCCATTGCGCTGGATGCGCTGCACCCCGAGTCGGAGGAGCCGGCCGGAGTACATCCTAGTGCCGTCCTCGAGGATGGCTCCGTTGTACACGAGTCCGCGAGCATCGGTCCCTTCGTGTACGTCGGACCCAAAGCTAGAGTCGGCGCAAGGTCCCGTGTGATGGCCGGGGCATATGTCGGCCCGGGTGCCGTCATCGGTGAGGACTGTGTCATGGGTCCCCGGGCCGTGGTCATGGAGCGGTGCGTGCTTGGCAATCGAGTTCGTCTGCAGCCAGCCGCCGTCATTGGATCCGATGGCTTCGGCTACGTTCTGGACAAGCTCGAGGATGGCACCACTTTCCACCGAAAGGTACCTCAAGTCGGGATCGTGAGGATCGAGGACGACGTCGAGATTGGTGCCGGAGCCTGCATCGATCGCGCGACTACACATGAGACAATCGTCGGTAGTGGCAGCAAGATAGACAACTTGGTGCAGGTAGGTCACAACTCTGTCATCGGCCCCCTATCCATCCTTTGCGGGCAAGTTGGCCTCGCGGGCAGCACGAAGCTCGGGCGCGGGGTAGTCATGGGAGGACAGTCGGGGGCGGCGGGGCACCTTGCGGTTGGTGATGGCGCCAAGGCTGCCGCCCAGGCTGGAATCACTGAAGACGTGCCCGCGGGAGAGACTGTGTCGGGGATGCCGGCAATAAGTCGCGTCAAGTGGCTGCGAGCCGTGCTCGTATTCAAGGATCTCCCTGCTCTGCTCAAGAGAGTTCGCCGGATTGAGAAGAAGCTAGGCGAGGGGTGAGGCAACAAGACCTGCACCGAGCTTGAGCTGCCGCTTCGGGCCCAAGGCCGCGCCAAGTGTGGTAACGATATCGATCGCTACCAAACCCGAGCCCTCCTGCCCGGAGGGTTCGACATGATCTTGGAGGACTTATGGCTTTCGATGATTCCGATGAGGATGTCGGGGAGCGTGCGCGACGTTGGACCGATTTCGATTGCCCCGATTGCAACGCCAACAACCCCGTCGACGAGTCTTTTGGACACGGGGATGAGATTCGTTGCTACTATTGTGGCTCCGGCTTCCACGTGAAGGTCAGCGAGGGTGGCAAGCTGCGTCTCCAACCTGAGTGAGCAAGCGTCTTTCCTTGTCTCCATGGCCGTTCGGACAGGCTGCTTTTATGGGGCCATGCTCCCAGCTATAATCGCAGGCTCACACTTGTTGGCGGCTAGCGCGAGGTGCTCTTCTTCTTGAAGAGCCAAGGCTTCGTCTCGTCGTCCAGATCGAACTTCGGGGTTGGGCATGCATCGGAGCCGGCGCTGGCCCTTCAAGATGCGGCTATTGATTGAGCCGCTAGGCGGGCGTGCGCTCTCGAGAACATCTGAAGCAGCTTGCCTCGTGAGGCCTCGCTCCAAGTGCGCTCTGCTCCTCTTCTGCATGGCTGCCCTGATGGGCCCCGCGCTCGCCTTGCCGGGGCTCCTTCATGCGAGTGTGGTCGGCGATCCGCCTGTTCTCTATCGTCAGTACGAGGTTCGCGGCTCGGCGAACGTGGTCGGCAACACCGTCATGTCCTATGAGCACGACCCTCGCATCAACAGCCTGCTGCTCGATCCCCAGTGGACACGTTCCGAGCTCCGAGGTGTTCCTCTGGATGCCACCGTGGAAGGAGCTTACGTCTTCTACTCCGCCAGGATGGACCAGCAGATCGATTACTCCTTCCAGTTCCATCGCCCGGACGGAGTGGTGAGAAACCTGACGGCGGATCGATGCGTCAGCCTGGTGCAGTTCGGTGAGACCTTCTACTACTGCCGCCGCGACGTAACCGACGAGCTAATGGAGGTCGAAGCGGCGCGGGGCGAGCTGAACGGCTTCTACAACACTCATGGTTTCGATGCGCTCCCAGGGGTTCTAGGGGGCTTGTCGAATGGCTGTGACATCTCGGATGTGAACTGCCAGGCCGCCTACGGCGGCTGGTCGCTCGTCATCTTTTGGTCCAGCCCTAGCTATCCGAAAGTGCGTAACCTGAACCTGTACGATGGCTTTCTCGCTATGTACGAGGACCACTTGAGCGGCATCTCACCGCCCATCCAGCTTTCGGGCTTCACCGTCGGAGATCCCGCGGTAGGCGAGATCGCCTTCTTCGCGCTGGAGGGTGATCCTCATCTTGGTCATCCGCCACTTGGTCCCGAGTGGGCCGACTTCATGTACTTCGAGGCGGAGGATGGCACCAGGGAGAAGCTTCAAGACGCGGTCAATCCTCCCGACAACCTCTTCAACAGCACGGTTCCCGATAGCGGGGTCTTCTTCAACGGGATCGATCTAGATCGCTTCGATATCGGGGAAGGCGGCATGGAGCTGATTTCTCCAGGTCAGACCTCCGCCTGGATACAGCCCGGAGCTGGAGACGGCAACCC
>SKWY01000122.1 GCA_007128675.1 Deltaproteobacteria bacterium
AGCTTCCCGTCCAAGGGAGCGTAAGCCACGCCCGGATACTTCTCCGCGTACTCCTTGATGCGCCCCCGCCTTAGGTTCTTCAGATCCTTGACGAACTGTAGCTTCTCATCGTCGATCCCGGCGCCGTCATAGATGTATCCGCTGGAGTCGGACAAGGTCACGCATTTGCCTCCCAGCGCGTTGACCTTCTCCACCGTGAACTGGGCCACGTTGCCGGAGCCGGATACTAGACAGGTCTTGCCCTTCAGAGTCTCTTTGCGAGTAGCGAGCATCTCCGCCGCGAAGTAGACGGCACCGTATCCTGTAGCCTCGGGACGAATCAGGCTGCCTCCCCAGGTCAGTCCCTTGCCGGTCAAGACGCCGGTGAACTCGTTGCGAAGCCTCTTGTATTGACCGAACAGGAATCCGATCTCCCGTCCGCCAACTCCAATGTCGCCGGCGGGCACATCGGTGTCGGGTCCGATGTGGCGCGAAAGCTCGGTCATGAAGCTCTGGCAGAAGCGCATCACCTCGTTGTCGGACTTGCCCTTTGGGTCGAAATCGGAGCCGCCCTTGCCTCCGCCCATGGGCAGCGTGGTCAAGGAGTTCTTGAAGACTTGCTCGAAAGCCAAGAACTTGAGGATGCCCTGGTTCACGCTGGGGTGGAAGCGGAGGCCGCCCTTATAGGGGCCAATGGCCGAGTTCATCTCCACCCGGAAGCCACGATTGACCTGAACCTCTCCCCGGTCGTCAAGCCAGGGAACCCTGAAGACCACTACCCGCTCGGGCTCGCAGATCCGCTCGAGGATCTTTGCCTTCCGATAATGTGGGTGCTTCTCGAGGAAGGGCACCAACGACTCCACTACCTCTTCCACAGCCTGGTGAAACTCCACCTCGGCGATGTTCTTGGCCTTGATCTTGTCCATGAACTCCTGTGTCAGCGACATGCTCGTATCTCCTAGGTCCTTCTCCGTTGTGGGTAATCGCCTTCGGACCGATATGGCCCGAGACGGCTTCGGCAGCCTAGCACGTATGGGGCGTAATGCTCCAGCCATCTGGAGCATTATTCCTCACCCGCATCGACTCTAGTTGCTGACGGATGGGACTGTCTCGTGGTAGACCCCTGTCATCGGCCTTTGCGAGCTTCCGTTTCTTTCGACGGTAGCTGTCACGACCCCCTTGCCGACGAGGCCACGGAGCGAAGATGAGCGAGTCCTACGATCCATATCTGGCCGCCCAAGAGGATTTCGAACGCTTTTCCGAGATACTCGATCTCGATGCGGGCACTAGAGCCCTGCTCCGCCAGCCGATGAGGGAGATCCAATTCAGTGTCCCCATCAGGATGGACGACGGTCGAACGGAGGTCTTCCGCGGCTTTCGAGTTCAGCACAACGACGCGCGAGGTCCCGCAAAAGGAGGCATGCGCCTGCACCCCCAAGAAACCATCGACACCGTCCGCGTACTTGCGATGGGAAGCACATGGCAGGCCGCACTGCTGGGCCTGCCGCTGGGAGGAGCCAGAGGCGGAGTAGCCTGCGACATCCACGGAATGAGCAGCCTCGAGCAAGAGCGGCTTTGTCGGGGGTGGGTTCGAACAATGTTCCGAAACCTCGGCCCCCACATCGACGTGCCCGGGCCCGACCTGATGACCTCCAGCCGCCACATGCTCTGGATGCTGGACGAGTATGAGGCGCTCAACGGGGGAGCTCGCAGTCCTGGATTCATCACGGGAAAACCCGTTGACATGGGGGGCTCCCTCGGACGGCTGGAGTCCACCGGATACGGCTTGGTCTACCTCCTCCGTGAAGTCCTGAGAGATCTGGGAGTATCTCCAAAGGAGATCAGAGCCTCGGTTCAGGGATTCGGCACCGTAGCTCAGCACGCCATCGATCTCTTCCAGAAGATTGGCGGCACCGTCGTATGCGTCTCCTGTTGGGACCACCGATCCGGCGCTTCTCATGCCTTCTTCGACGAGAACGGCATCGACCTCGAGTCGCTCCGAGCGGTCGCCGACCCCTTCGGCAGCATCGACATCGAAAAGGCACGGGATCTGGGTTACCGAATTCTTCCCGGCAACGAATGGCTATCCCTGGAAGTCGAACTCTTGGTGCCCGCGGCAATGGAGAACCAAATCGGCCTGGAGGACATGGCCTCAATCTCGCCCAAGGTCAAGATCGTCGCCGAGGCAGCCGACTCATCGGTCACTCCCCAAGCCGCCAGGACAATGGAGGAAAAAGGGATCTTCCTTCTGCCCGGCTTCTTGGCAAACGGCGGAGGCCTCATCTGTTCCTACTTCGAGCAGGTCCAAAGCAACGCCAACTACCACTGGGAAAAGGACGAGGTCCTGGCAAAACTCGACTTGAAGATCACCTCAGCCTATCGGGATGCCATGGAGATCGCGAAGGGATCGAAGTGGAGCCTTCGCGATGCCGCACATTTGATGGCCATCGATCGGGTGGCGCGAGCTTGTAGAGATCGAGGCTGGGTCTGATTACGGCGGTCTTCCCAACGAGAGCTGCTCAAGCGAACCGGAAATGAGGCCCTAAATGGCTCGAGAGATTATCCCAAACTTCGACCGGTTCACCGACGGAACAACTCGTTTCAGCCGAATCGGCAACGGTTCTATTGGCGGAAAAGCCGCCGGTTTGCTCATAGCCGACTCGGTAGTCTCCAGATTGTCACCCGCCTCGGCCTCTACCCCCCTCTTCGAGATCCCCACATGTACCGTACTCGCCACGGATCTCTTCGAAGACTTCATGCGAGAGAACGACTTGTACCGACTCATCGAGGGCGAGGATATCGACGACCGAACCATCGCGCTCGGCTTTCAAAGAGCGAGCCTCCCGCCTGAATGGACCGGAGACATCCACACCCTGGCCGCGCACCTACGCGCTCCCCTTGCGGTGCGCTCCTCGAGTCTCCTCGAAGACTCGCTGCGCCGCCCTTTCGCCGGTGTCTACGGAACCAAGATGATCCCGAACTCGGATCCCGATCCCAATAAGCGCTTCCAAAGACTCATCGAGGCCATCAAGTTCGTCTACGCATCCACCTTCTTCTCGGCCGCCAAGAGTTATCGTCGCTCGTTAGGCATAAGAGAGGATTGTGAGAAGATGGCGGTCATCGTGCAGGCCATCTTCGGGAAGAGACGAGAGGATCGCTTCTACCCCTGCATCTCCGGAGTTGCCCGATCCTTCAACTTCTATGCCTTCGAGCCGGCTCGTCCCGAAGAGGGCGTCGTCAATCTGGCGCTGGGACTCGGAAAGACTATCGTCGACGGAGGTCTTGCATACACCTATTCACCCGCCCACCCGAAGGCGCCTCCTCCCTTTGGCTCCATCGACGATATGCTCCACAACAGTCAGAATCGGTTCTGGGCTGTCAATATGGGAAAGCCTCCGGCCCACGATCCGATCGCGGAGGCAGAGTACCTGGAGCATCACGGCCTTGGGGCGGCAGAAGAGGACGGTTGTCTGACCTTTCTAGCCTCCACCTATGACGGTGAATCCGACCGACTCGTAGCCGGCATCTACAAGCCCGGACCGCGAGTTCTGACCTGGGCACCCATACTGCAGGACGAAGAGTTCCCCCTCAACGAAAGGATTCGCCTCTTGCTGTCGGAATGCGAGGCGGCGGTCGGCTCTCCCGTGGAGATCGAGCTCGCCGCCGAGCTCGAGGCCGATGACCGAATACTCCGAATCGCACTGCTTCAGGTTCGGCCGATGTTGGTCTCCACCTCAAAGACCGAAATCACCGACGCCGACCGAGATCTTGCGAAGTCGCTAGTCGTTTCGAATCGCGTGCTCGGCAACGGCGAGCGCTCCGGCATCTCGGACATCGTCTATGTAAGATCCGAAGGCTTCGAAGCGCGTCACACCCGAACGATCGCGACCGAGATTTCTCGCCTGAACACAGAGCTCGTCCGAGCCGGTCGAAGGTATCTACTCATTGGTTTCGGCAGATGGGGCAGCTCCGATCCCTGGCTCGGCATCCCCGTGCAATGGAGCGACATCTCCGGCGCCGGCGCCATCGTCGAGGCCGCTACCAGCGGTATGAGCCCCGACTTCAGCCAGGGTTCCCATTTCTTTCACAACCTCTCGAGCTTCGAAGTGAGCTACTTTTTGGTCCGGCAACTGGAAGGCCAAAGAATCGATTGGGAATGGCTCGGCGCTCTTCCAGCCCGCACCGAAACCAGCTTCGTTCGACATGTCGAGACAAAAGAGCCAGTCACAATCAAGGTGGACGGTCGCAGCGGCTGGGGAGTCGTAGTCAAATGAACGATACCAACCAACAAGGGGAGCAACTGCTCTCCGTCCTTCGCGAACGTGCAAAGGAGCTCGGTTGCCTATACGAAGTAGAGGAGCTCCTCGAGGATCCGGATCGTCCGCTCGACGAAGTCTTCCTAGGCGTCGTGGCAGCCATCCCCCCGGGGTGGCAGTATCCGGACATTTGTTGCGCCAGGATCACCCACCAAGACATGACTCGCGAGTCGAAGGGTTTCTCCGAGTCACCATGGTCCATGCGAGAGGAGATTCGAGTGCAAGGCGAGCCGGTGGGGACCATCACCGTCTATTACACCGAGGAGATGCCCGAAGCCGGCGAAGGCCCGTTCCTGACCGAAGAAAGGCGCTTGATTCGCACCATCGCCGATCGACTCGGCCACTTCATCCTTCATCAAGATCTGCGGCGCGCCTTCCAACAATGTCAGAGCACCCAAGGTCCGCCGGAGCCCGAGTGGCGAGTGGCGGTCAACCTGCTTAGAAACACCGACCTGCGCATGTACGAGACCATCGCGCGCAGGCTTCTCTACCATTTGTGCTGGCTGGGCATTGGCGACGCCCGCGATCTCCTCGAGAGCGGCCACGCCACTGAAGGAGATTGCTCGCCTTCCGATTCTCGAGGTGATCCCAACGCCCCATCTTCACTTCGAAGCAAGGGGCCCATCCATTCCCCGGAGGAGATCTTCGCGATTGCGGCAAGGCACGTCTCGAGCAGCGAGATACTGGCAATCATCCAGAATTGGATTCACGAAGACAAGTCCAGCTTCCTTCTCAAGACACTCATCGACGAGCACTCCTCCCTCTCCGAGATCGCCGATGCGATGACCAGGTACCAGCGTCTCTTGCCCGAGGGCCTCGCCTTGACGAAGTCAGCCACCAAGAACGTGGCGGTGGCGCTGATACGTCGCTTCTTCACCGGGAATCTGGAGTTCATCGGTCACGCCAAAACCGTCTTGGCGCCCGAGGACTTCTTCTCCTTGCTCGAAAAGGTCGTGTACACCCCCGGCAGCCACGGCAAGCTCGGCGGCAAGAGCGCCGGCCTCTTCTTGGCCTATCATGTGCTTCAAAAGAAGAACGCCGAGAAGCCCGCCATAGGACAGGTCCGCATGCCGAAGACTTGGCATCTCGCATCGGACGGGCTCTTGGAGTTCATCCGCTACAACAACCTCGAGGATGTGCTCGATCAGAAGTACAAGGAGATCGATCAGGTACGGCAGGAGTACGACTACATAGTTCGAGTCTTCAAGGGATCGCGATTCACCCCAGAGGTGGTGAAGGGACTCTCGGTCGCCCTCGACGACTTCGGCGACACGCCCTTGATAGTCAGAAGCTCGAGTCTGCTCGAGGACGGAAGCGGCACCTCTTTTCCCGGGAAGTACAAGAGCCTCTTTCTCGCGAACACCGGCTCGAAGCAGGAGAGGCTTGACGCTCTGCTGGACGCCATCGCCGAGGTCTACGCCTCCACTTTTGGCCCCGACCCCCTCGAGTACCGATCTACTCGAGGTTTGATCGACTTCGATGAGCAAATGGGGGTCATGATTCAAGAGGTCGTTGGGGCTCGCGTTGGAGATTACTACCTTCCCTTTTGCGCCGGCGTCGCCTTCAGCAAGAACGAGTTTCGGTGGTCTCCTCGCATCGAGAGAGACGACGG
>SKWY01000547.1 GCA_007128675.1 Deltaproteobacteria bacterium
ATGGCGGCAGCCTCTATGCATGGCTTGCATAGCTGCCCCGCGCTTGGGAGCAATCGTGCATAGCCGGAGGTCGTTATTCAGGGTTTTGAGGCTGGCCCGGTCGTTGCAAAACCCCCTATCGACAGCAGCCACGAGGCTGCGTCGGAACCCCGAAATAAGCGGCTATTTCAGAGCCCTCAACACAGGAGAAGACGATGAAGACCATGCTACCCAGGATGATGACCATCTTGCTCGCAGCCGGGCTCCTAGTGCCCGCCGCCGAGGCCTCCATGCAACAGGGAGGTCAGGGACAGGGTCGCGGCAACTGCGAGCACTTCGTGGACTCGAGCGGCGACGGCATCTGCGACAACTTCGTCGACTCCGTCGGCGACGGCATCTGCGACAACCGCATCGCCGGTGATGGAGAGCTACAGCGAAAGAGGCAGGGACCGCGGGACGGCGCCGGTCGCGGCGCTAGGGCCGGTGAGGCCAGGGGCGAAGGTCCCAGGGACGGCACCGGGCGCGGGGCGAACCGCGTCTGCACATGCGAGAACAAAGAGGAATGCGAGTGCCCGAGGCCCCGACTGGGTCGCGGCGCCCGTGACGGCGAGGGCAGAGGCGAGGGCCCCAGGGACGGTTCCGGACGAGGCGAGGCTGCACGCGACGGTCAGGGCCGAGGCGAAGGACCCAGGGATGGGACCGGCTATGGTCCCCGCCGTGGAAACAAGACCGGACCCCAGGATCAGAGTGGCCCTGGATGCAATGAATAACCTGCTATGTTGAAAACCGAGAATGACTTCTCCCAGGCATAGTGAAACCAAAACCGGGACGACGAGGGCGACCTCGTCGTCCCGGCTCCCGTTTCCAGGTGCCGGCCGAACCGTGGTTGCCGGTGCCGGGCTCTTTGTGTTCGTCGCGCTTGCCGCGGCTGCCCTCATGGGAAACTACGAGCGGACCCGAACCCTTGAACGGGAGGCGACGGCGCGGGAGGCCTCCACGGTGATCGGGGCCGTGGAGGCGGGTATCAACGTGCATGTCCGTCCGGGAGCCCAGTACATCGAGGAACGCCTACAAACTTATCTCGACACATTGGTCGTAACCTCGCCGGCGCTTGCCATAGCCCTGGTCGACGAACAGGGCGAGCCCTTCATGTCGGCTGGCGAGAAGTCGCTCATCGATGAGGGCTCGCAGTGGGCCGAAGCAAGAGTGGAGGAGAACTGGCAGCTTCGGGAAGGAAGAGCCCGGTTCCATCGACGCATTCATCCTCGAGGAGCGAGCCAGGGACCAGGGGCTGGGAGAAGCCCACGAGGAAGAGACCGTTGGAGCGACTTTCCCTCTGGCTCGTACCGGGTCGCCATCGTGATGGACACGGGAGATCTGACCAGCCGTCTCGCCTCGGCGCGCCTTCGCCTTTGGTCTTCCTTGGGGTCCTTGGTCGTGATGACAGGCCTCGTCTTGCTCGCCGCGGGCTCCTTCCATCGGCGACGACGTCTAGAGGAGGATCTCCGCCACACAAGAGAGCTGGCCCTACAGCATGAGCGACTGACGCGCCTGGGCGCTGGGCTGGCTCACGAGACCCGCAACCCCTTGGGAGTGGTTCGAGGTCTGATGCAGTCGATCGTGACCGACATGAAGGTTGACGAGAAGACTAGGCGGACGGCCAAGGATGCCATCGACGAGGTCGACCGCACTGTGGGACGGATAAACTCGTTCCTGCACCTTTCTCGTCCCGTCGACCCCAACCCGATCCCGGTGGAGCTCGGCTCGCTCTTCGATGGCGTCACAAGGCTCCTGGCCACCGAGGCTCCCGAGGGAGTCGACATTGGGTTCAAGATCGACGGTGAGGACTTATTGGTCCTAGCCGATCCCGACATGCTGCGCCGGAGCCTCTTCAACCTGGGGCTCAACTCGCTTCGAGTCTTTGAGGGGAAAGGAAGGCTGCGCTTCGAGGCGGACGGCCGTCGGGGGGACTTTGTAGAAATCAGGGTGATCGACAATGGGGGAGGGATCGAGCCAGAGGATCTTGCGCGAGTCACGGAGCCCTACTTCACCAAGAGCCCCGACGGTAGCGGGCTCGGGCTCTCAATAGTCGATAGAATCGCCACAGCTCACGGCTGGCGCCTAAAGATCGAGTCCGAGCCGGGCTCGGGAACAACCGTAACCCTCGCCGGCCTTCGAAGAGTAACATAATGCAAACGCAAGGCGGCAAGCGCGTCATAGGGGTCATAGACGACGACCCCGGCCAGCGCCAGGTACTGGAGAACGCCCTCTTGCAGGCGGGATACGGGACGATCTGCGGGGCGACGGGCGAGGAGGCGATCGAGCTTGCGGGAAGCTGTCACCTAATGCTGCTGGATGTTCGTTTGCCCGGAATCTCCGGTCTGGAGGCTGCAAGCCGGATCTTGGCCGAGCATCCGGCGTTGCCGATCGTCCTACTGACCGCATACATAGATCTTCGCGACGCCGTCAGCGCCATGAAATCCGGCGCCCGCGACTATATCGAAAAGCCCATCGACCTCGATGAGCTCATCGCCGCCATAGACGATCTGCTCGATGTGCCCGGAAGGCAGGTCTCCGAGAAAGGAGAAGTCGAGGTTCCCACCGGGGTCATAGCCGAGAGCCCCGCCATGAGGCGGGTCTTCGTCGAGGCGGGGCGAGCGGCCGGTACCGAGGTGACCGTGCTTCTCCTTGGAGAGAGCGGGGTCGGTAAGGACGTGGTAGCTAAGTTCATTCACGAAAGGAGCAAGAGGTCCCAAGGCCCCCTGGTCCGCGTGAACTGCGGCGCCCTGCCCGCGAATCTCATCGAGAGCGAACTCTTCGGACACGAAAAGGGAGCCTTCACCGGCGCGGATGTGGGTCGCAAAGGTCGCTTTGAAGAGGCTGACAAGGGTTCTATCTTTCTCGACGAGGTCGGCGAGTTGCCTCTCGAGCTACAGCCCAAGCTGCTGCACGTCCTCGAGAGCGGGGCGTACCGCCGGGTAGGAGGAGTTCGTGAACTCAAGGCTGATTCCAGGGTGATAGCAGCAACGAATCGGCCTCTCGAGGAAGCGGTCGAAGACGGCAGTTTCAGAGAGGATCTCTACTATCGCCTCAACGTGGTGGCCGTCTCCATCCCGCCCCTTCGTGAACGTCGCGAGGATATTCTGCCCTTGGCGGAGACGATGCTCTCGGACAGGCGGCTCCGGCTAGCTCCCGCCACCGAGAGGGCCTTGGTCGGATATGACTGGCCCGGGAACGTGCGGGAGCTCAAGAACGCCATGGAGAGAGCGACGATCATGGCCGACGGTGCAATGATACTGCCCGAGGACCTGCCACCCAAGGTGCGCAGTTCACCGGATGTGAAGCCGGCCGGGACTGTCTTGGTAGGCGATATGCAGACAATCCAGCGGCACGCAATCCTAGAGGCCCTCGAGCGCACCGGCGGCAACAAGACCCACGCAGCGAAGCTCCTCGGCATCAGTCGGCGCAACCTCGTCTACAAGCTAAGAGAGTACGGGCTCTAGCATGGGCCGTGTAAGCTGCTCACCGTCCAAGGTTTTCGCTTCGGACAACCTCTGGTCCTGTGGATGAAGTCGAAGAGCCTCGATTCCGGCAGGCGGGTAAGAGCGTTACTCTCGAGGAATGTCGCCTTATCCACTGGAGTTTCTCGCCCTTACGCGGCGAGCTGGCGCCATACCCTCCGCGAAACTGCGACACTTCATATCACATGTTCAATCGCAGGACTCGATGGTGAAGCGCCCGATTGCCGAGTACCACAGGTGCTGAACCGCATCACCCACGTTGTCATCGCGACGATAGTACACTCGCAGCTGCCCCGTGGATGAAGACGCGAAAAAGTGTGCTCGTATGTCACATAAATCGACGTACTGACCGCATTCGTCCATTACCTGAAGCTGTATTGAGGAGTGCATGTCAGTGAAGGTTCCCATCTCTCCAGAGGAAGAGAAGGCCCAGTGCTGCGTCGAGCGATCGTCGCACCCTTCACTGCCCTCAGCGTTTCGCCGGTGAAGGAAGCCCACGTGAGGCTGGTCCGATCCGTAATCAATGAAGAAGAAGCGGCCGCCGTCTGTCTGATAGTCGCCAGCGTCGAACACGAAGCTCTCGTCGAGGACCCAACTAATCCCGTGGCCTTGGTCATCCCCGAGGGTTGCGGTGAATCGGCGAAAGATCCGTCGGTGGAAGGAACCATCAACATTGCTGTGAGGGTGCTGCCGCACATAGGCAACTAGAGTACCGTCAGGCTGCTGGCCCAGCGTCGGTGTGCCGACTCCCACGTTCGACACGGAATCACTCCACTCATTGCCAACGGCTATCACGAAGTCGTCCCCGTACTCCTCGTTTCCTCGGTAACCGTCCCAGGTCAAGAAGTCGTCGCTATGGAAGTGAGCTGAGAAGTTGAGCCATTCGTTCCCGTTTCTGGTGTGAAAGTAGCATTGGGCAGCGGCCCTGAACGTACCGTCGTGTAGGACTACAGGGTAGTTCCTGGTGTGGACGCAGTAATTGGGAAAACTGCTCGTCGAGTAGCCCCAAGACGTCGGATATCCCTCGGGCAAGGGCACCATCGCTCCGTGGTAGTCCCATCTTTCGCCGTTGGAAGAGGTATAGACGTGAGGTCTCAACCGGCCATGCTCGTTACGGCTGCTGCAAAGCGCGTAATGGCTCCCGCCGTGTTCTAGAAACCCACAGTCCGCCATGTCCTCGCCGATGCCTTCAAGCCTTTGAGGGCTCGTGAAGATCAGTCTTGGCACATTACAGATCGACACTCGCGCGCAAGACTCGGGGTGCTCGCACAACAAGTCCGTCTCTTCCGGAGAACAATCAAGGCACTGTCCCTCGTGACAAATCTTCCAGGGAGCAATCTGGAAACACTCGGAGTCCTGCGTACACTCCGGCAAGGAGATGCGATCCGTTCGGTCGCTGTTCACCAGCGTGGTCCCTCCTTCGTGTGTTGCCATTACGACCACTCTAATGGTTTTGTAAACATCCTCATCGGCCGGCACGTACTCTGGTTGATCCGCGGCATCAATGTCGAGGCAGCTCTCGCCGTTACTTTCGCCGTTACTCTCGTCACACCGTTGCCACTGATAGGAAACGGAAACCGGTTGCGGGTCTTCCCATGTCCCTGGTGTTGCCGTAAGCGTGGCACCCAGCATTGCATCTCCGGAAATCTCCGGGAGCTCGATGTTCCAGGGCGGCTCGTCCGGGTGACACGCGCCGGGCGCGGTCTGGTACTCTAGATAACCTGGTTCGCACGACCATCCGCACGAGCGCGCGATGCTCCAACCAACGCTCTCGAGCCAGGCGATTGTCACCAGCTCTTCATCATCGACAACCGCATTGTCGGGAAGCTCCACGTCGTCGGGATTGCACGGCACCTCAAGCTCACTATTACACTCACCAGGCCGTGACTCATGCTCCCCAAAGCCCTCGTTGCACGACCACCCACAGGGCTCTGGAGCGCTCCATCCACTGTCGTCCGTCCAGACAATGGTCACAAGCGAATCATTATCCAACGTAGCATGCGGGGGGATTTCCGTACCAATTGCATAGAGGCTACGAGAAGTACCTGAAGAATCATTACGAGGACGCACTCATCCATTTTTGGATGGCGTACCGTGCCTGGCGGCACCCATCGTTCTGGAGAACCTCGAAGGGTTGGCGGCCACGGAGATCCTGCGCTGCAAAGCGGAGCAAGGAAATGGTAAGCTGAGAAGCAAGCCCTCATTTCAAAAGCTCGAGACTGACAAGCCGATTGGCTTGCAATTTGCTGCGTTTCACTTCGAATCCTACCGACTACACCTGCCCAAGGAGACCGGTATGGGCCAAGGAAACACAAGCGCCCTTTTGATCTTTGGAATCACGGCCGTCCTCATCACCTCTGGATGTGGGAATACCGCAGATCACGAGCCTTTCCGAC
>SKWY01000268.1 GCA_007128675.1 Deltaproteobacteria bacterium
CCATACGGGCCCTTGGGACCCTCGCGATCGCACGGAGTACCTCTTGTCCCTCGAGCAGTGTCCCGAAGATCGTGTGGTTTCCCGAAAGGTGGGGGGTGGGCTGCTCGGTAATGAAGAACTGGGAGCCATTCGTGTTTCGTCCCGCGTTGGCCATCCCGAGAAGTCCGGGTCTATCGAACTCAAGCTCCTGCTCTTCACAATCGAAGCGATAGCCAGGCCCTCCGCGGCCGGTCCCAGTCGGGTCCCCGCCTTGTATCATGAACCCCGGTATCACCCGGTGGAAGATAGTCCCGTCGTAGAATCGACCCTTCTCGATCTCGTTGGTCTCGTGATGCCGGTAGTTCATTTGGCCTGTAGCAAGGCCGACGAAGTTCGCCACGGCTACTGGAGCCTCTTCCTCGAAAAAGCGCACCACCATTGCGCCGTGATTCGTTCGAAGAACTCCGTACAGGTCTCCTTCACCGGGAACTAACTCCTTGGGTGCTGCTCGTGGGGGCCCAAGGTATTGCTCATCATCGTCCCCCGCTGCATCAGCCTTTTGGGTCTTTTCCGATGAGTCTTCTTCATCAGTGGCGTGGGCTGGTCCGCCATCTTCGGTAGAGCCTGGCTCGGAGTCTTCGATAGGCTCCGCATCAGCCGGGGCATCTTCACCCGATTGGGTCTTCTCGGCATCCTGATGGGCTCCGGGGGCGCTGTCGGCTTCGGCTCGTCGCTCGGCAGGGCAAGCCACAAGAGCACCTGCGAGCAGGAGTAATGCGAGAGCCCTGAGAAGAAGGCCAGCTCTGCCTTTCGCCTTCTCGACGAGTCGATTCGAGGGGGGATCTTCCAAAGGGGGAAAGGCGTCTCGAGCCCGGTTGGCTCCAAGGGGTTGACTCATTGGGGTTCTCCTTCTGCTGGTCCTACTTTTTGGGTATTTCTCACGTTCCCAGTAGTTTCGTTGTCTCGGACATGTTCAGGCCGGGTCGCGGCTTGTACCACCGGCTCGGGATGCGCCCCCAGTGCATCTTCCACCGGGTCCTCCGTGGCGTCCTTGCCCAAAACCCGCTCGAGAGCCTCGCAGGCTGCCCGTTGTTCCGCTTCCTTCTTGCTTCTTCCCTCGCCTCGTCCCATTACCTCTTCGCCTACGGTGAGCTCAACGGTAAAGAGCTTGTCATGGTCGGGACCCTCCTCGTTTGCGACCCTGTATTTGGGAGTAGCACCCAGGAGAGCTTGTGCTTTTTCTTGGACCTGGGTCTTGTAGTCCCGTCCGCCCGACACATCCAGATGCAGCAGCTCGATTTGCGGCAACAGCAACCGGTCGACGAACTCATGTACGGGAGCGAGGCCGCCTTCTATGTAGATTGCCGCTATGATCGCCTCCAAACAGTTGGACAGGAGGCTCGTCTTTTCCCGCCCGCCCGTCATCTCCTCGCCTTTTCCAAGGCGAAGGAGCTCTCCGAGCCCGAGCTTGGAGGCCGCCTCGGCGAGAACCTCGGCGTTTACCAGGGCCGCACGCATTCGAGACAGAGTTCCCTCTCGGCTCGCGGGCAGGCGTTCCATCAAACGCTGACTTACAGCCAAGTCGATCACCGCATCCCCAAGGAACTCGAGGCGCTCATTGTCTTCCTGGTCCAGACCGGGATTCTCGTTCATCCAAGAACGGTGCGTCAGAGCGGCCAGCGCAAGGCTGGGCCGCTGGAAGACGAACCCCAAACGCGCTTCGAGCAACGAAACCAACCCCGAGTCATTCTCTCTCACCGTGTCTCCTCTATGGTCCCCCCACCTACGACCTCGTCGCCGCGGTAGAGCACCGCCGCCTGTCCGGGAGCCGCCCCGCGAACGGGTTCCTCGAGCAGGATGGTGGCCTTGTTTCCATGAGCATCCTCGATCCTCGCGGCGACGCCTTCATGCCGGTAGCGCACCCGGGCGGTCAGCCCTTCTCCTCCGGGAGCACTACCCTCTACCCAGCTGGTCTCGGAAAGAAAGAGTAGACGACGCTCTAGATCCGAGGCGGATCCTACCATGATTCTTCTTGTGTCCGAGTCGATGCCGACCACATAGAGAGGCTCTCCACTAGCAATCCCGAGACCTCGTCGCTGACCCACGGTGAACTCGTGAACCCCATGGTGGCGACCCAGCACCCGGCCGTCGAGGTGCACGATATCGCCCGGGCTCGGCACGGTTCCCAGACGATCCTCGATCACGGCCTGGTAGCCTCTCCCATCGACGAAGCAGGCATCCTGGCTTTCCGGACGGCCAAGGGCAGGAAGGCCGAGCTTGCGCGCGATCTCCTTGACCTGTGTCTTCTCCAGGCCCCCAAGGGGGAACAGGACTCTAGCAAGCTCTTTTTGTGTGAGCCGGTACAAGAAGTAGGACTGATCCTTGGATGAATCCCGGCCCCGAAAGAGGCGATACACTCCCTTCTCGTTCTCGATGATTCGAGCATAGTGGCCGGTGCAGAGGTGGCGCCCACCAAGCATATCCAGACAACGAAGAAGGAGACCGAACTTCAAGTGCTCGTTACACCACACACAGGGGTTGGGAGTGCGACCAGCAGCAAACTCGCGTGCGAAGGGATCTAGAACGCGACTAGCAAATACCTCTCTTGCGTCCAGAATGTAGAGTGGAACTCCGAGAGTGCTGGCGGCGTCTCTTGCTCTCGAAACGGTCTCGCCATTGAAGAGTTCCTCGCCGTGGTGCCCGAAAGCCCCATCCCCCGCGTCAGACAAAAGGGCCAATGTGATCGCGGCTATTTTGTGGCCCTTCTCGCGCAAGACAGCCGCCGCGACCGAAGAGTCGACACCCCCGCTGACTGCAACAAGAGACTCGACGTCGGCAGCTTCGTCGGGACGAGAGGCGATGGGGACGCCGCCGGCCGCATGGGGCTTTTCGATGAGGAGTCGCAAGGTGGAAGGGTCTTCTCTATCCATTGCCCCATCGCCACGGATTGTCGGGGCCCAGTCGATCAAGGGCTCTCTTCATTGGCCGGAATCTCTATCGCGAACCTTGCCCCATGAAACAAGGCGGGAAAATCGGGCTGCATCCGTGGAGGGCTCTCCACCCAGGCGGATCCACCAAGATTCTCCGAGATGCGTCTGGCAACAGCGAGCCCTAGCGTTGGTCCGGAGACTCCCTCGGGGCTACGGCGACCTGGCGGCGAGAAGAGATCGAAGACCTGGGATTCCAGCTCGGCGGGAATCACCTCGCCTTGATCGTAGACGCAAAAGCGAACTCTGCCTTCCAGTGGTACGATCTCGAGAAGGACCTGACCCCCTCGAGTGGTGAAGGTGACGGCGTTGTCCAGAAGATGCACCAAGGCCTGGCGCAGTCTTTCCCGATCCGCGACGACATGGACCGTGTCGGGGTAGCGCAGGCCGAGAGTGACCTTTCTGACGCGCGCTTTTTCGCGAAGCGCTTCTAGTGATTCCTCCGCGATCGATGCGGGATCGAAGGTCTCGACCGAGGAAACACTCCCTGTAACGTCCTCGAGGCTTGCTAGATCCAGCAAGTTGTCCACGGTGCGCCCGAGCCGCCTGATGCCATGGGCAATCGCCGTCAAGGCTCTTCGCTGTCGAGGGACGAGGGGACCGAGGCGACCGCTTTCCAAGAGATCGAGATAACCAAGTAGGGGCGTCAGTGGGGTTGAAAGCTCGTGAGAAACATTCTCTAGTATCTGATTCTTCAGCTCGCCGACCTGACGCAGCTTCTCGTTGATCTGGGTGAGCTCGTCGATCTTCGCTTCGAGCTTCTCCACTAGGCTCTTGCTGTAGGCCTCCAGGTGCTCGCGCTGAACCGTGGACCTGACGCGTTGCCTCTTGCCTTTCAGAAAGGATCTTATCTCCTTCAAGAAACGCTGGCCCTTCAGGGGTGTCGCGATGAAGCCGTCACAACCGAGGGAGAGGGCCCTGTCGCGATCCTCTGGTGGCCCGACGGTCACGAGAGGCACGTGTTGAGTCTCCTCGAAGGATCGAAGGCGCGTCGCTGTTTCGTAGCCACCCTCGGCGGGCATTTCCATCAGGTCGAGGAGGATCAACTCGGGATGCTGTTCTCGTGCGAGACCAACACCTTCCCGGCCCGGTGGAGCCTCTATCAACTCGTGTCCTTCCTGCTCCAGGATGCGGCGAACCAACGCACGGCTCTCGTCGGTTCCTCCGACCAAGAGAATCCGAGCTGGGTGAATCTCGACCTTATCGTTTTCTGTGCTGCCTGGCATGGCGCGAAACCTAACACGGAGCGAGCCCCTTGACACTCGTGACCGGCACCTTCTAAACGAAGAAGGCTATGGCGTCGAGCTGACGATGAAAAGGGCACGGGTTTGATTCGGGCTGATCCGCGAGTCGGCGCCATGAACGAGTGTAGCGATTGATACTAGACGAATCGGGCTAGAGTTTCCCCCAATGACGATTGGATCGGACGGGTTGGCATGAGCAAGAGCATCGATGAAGAGATCGCCGAGCTTTTCGGAAGGCCTCCTGAGCCGGTCCTGGATCTTACGGAGAAGAAACCAGGTGCCGCTAGCACCGATATTGCTCCCGATGCTCCGCCTTCTCGACCCGAGGGGTCCGATGAGCCCAAGAGCGGATCGGCTACGCCGGCAAGCCGCGCGCAAGATGATCTGGCCACAGCCGAAGACAGCCCACCTATTGCCGCAACCGGGCCAAGGCTCGAAGAGCATGCTTCACGCCCAGACATGGATCATGTCGAGGACGAAGGACTCGGTACGGGGCTTGGTGAAGAGCCCGGTCCTATTGGGGGCTCCGACGAGACCGTGGCTCCTGAAGAGAGCCATGTCTCCTTCGAGCAGGGTATTGCCCGAGTTCGGCAGGCCACCGGGAGGGACGATATTGCAGGGGCTGCTCTCTCTTGTCTTGCTCCCATTCTCGATCGGGCCGCCATCCTGAAGGTATCGAGCACGGAAGTCGCCGGATGGATGTCGGTTGGGCTGACGCCCGGTGACGCCATCGATGGTTTGAGGCTGCCTCTTCAGACGAACTCCACTTTGGCGATGGTAGCCGAAAGGCAGACGTCTTTCGTTGGTGCGCTGGATGCGGTTCCGGGAGACGGGGTTGTGTGCAGCCTATTGAGTCCACCACCCTCGCAGGCCCTTTTGGTTCCCGTCACCGTGGCGGGGCGAGTCGTTTGTGCCGTTTATGGAGACCTGCACAGGAGCAAGAGAGACCCAAGGGACCTGCTCGAGCCGGTGGAGGCGGTTGCGGCGGCCATGGGAGAAGGTTTCGAGGCTCTAATCAGGCAGCGCAAAGTCGGTTGAGGTCGATATCCCACGTTTGTCCACAGGTCATCCACAGGAGATCGTAGACTCTCGCTTCACTGGAACTGTTCAGGCAGGCTTCACTGGCCTTCAGCGAAACATTGAGGTAGCGCCTGTAAGTCCCCGGCAGACAAGGACTTTTGCCTTTTGTGCATATTGTCTGGGTTTGCCCCGATAACCCCTCGAATTTGGGGCATATGCCTTCCGAGGGGCCGAGGACAAAGAGCCTGTGGACGAAGCTGTGGATAACTGTGGGAAGAAGGCTGTGCCTACCTCGATGCCCGCGAAATAGCTTTACTCCCACCAAGCCTCGAGAGCTGCTCGAAGCTCGTCGGGCTCGTTTCGCCGGGGATCCTCAATGACGATATCCAGAAGGTAGGATATGGCTTCTCCCACTTTCGGACCCGGTCCTAGACCGAGAAGACTCATGATCTCCCGTCCCGTGATAGCCAGATCCTTTGCGGAGACCGGGGGACATCTTTTCGCTTCGGCCTCTAGCTCCGACGCAAGGAAGGCAACCTTTCCGGCTTGCTCCGAATCCCCATGGGATGAAGCAAGAGCGCGCCAAAGGCAAGCAACGTCCTTGGCATTCTCGAGCCCCACACGAGCAAGGATCCGCCGCCTATCGGCGGGCCTCATGCTCTCCAAGGATCTCCAATCGGCAACCCCCAGAAGGGTCTCCACCGAGGCTACCACCGACCTTGGGAAGCGAAGCCCTTCGAGTATTTGGCTGGGAGTAGAAACGCTCCCTCCCCCCTCGATCTGCTCGGACAAGAGGATTGCCAACCGAAGGTGCAGCATGCGTTCGGTGCCGTCAATGGCACGCAGGCGAGTGACGAAGGCCTCTTCTTCTTCTCTTGCAAGCTCGGGAATCACTGACTCGAGCAGGCCCGTCTTCCGCATCAGAGCGAGGCCAATCGACGGCCTTGGCGCCAGCATGATTCTTTCAATCTCCTGTCTTACTCTCTCGATTGCCACCTTTCCAAAGCTGCCCAGGGCCTGGGGAATTGCCGCTGCAGTCTTTTCTTCGAGGGAAATCTCGAGAACGCAGGCGAGCCGTACCGCGCGCATTGGCCGAAGCCCGTCCTCCGTGAATCGTTCCAGAGGATCTCTTACTGCGCGAACGAGGCCGCGGCGAAGGTCTTCCATGCCTCCAAAAGGATCGCGAAGCTCCCCGGAGAAGGGGTTCCAGGCGATGGCGTTGATTGTGAAGTCTCGTCTGGCCAGATCCTCCTCGATGCGATCGATGAACTCGACACGGTCCGGCCTTCTGGCATCCGTGTAGCCAGCTTCTCCCCGGAATGTAGTAACCTCGACTGGCGCACTCTTCGTGAGTACCGTGACCGTTCCGTGTTTGACGCCCGTGGGAATTACCCGCCGAAAGAGGCGCATTACTTCATCTGGTCTCGCGGCGGTGGCGATATCCCAATCCTTGGGAGGTCTGGAGCGCTTTTCACGGAGAAGATCACGAACCCCCCCACCAACGAGCCAAGCCTCGTGACCTCCGCTCGATAGGCGCCGCAAAACGTCGAGCACGGCCCGGGGCACGAGCCTTGGGTCGAGCTTGCCTGAGCCTTCGCCTTTCTTCACGGGGCCTGCTCCATTTCTCTTTGGCCTACGCTCCCAGATTACTTGCACCAGAGCCCTGGTGGCGCTAAACACCACTGGACGGCCCCGTAGCTCAGACGGATAGAGCGGCGGTTTCCTAAACCGTAGGCCACAGGTTCGAGTCCTGTCGGGGCCGCCACCCAGCTGCTCGAAGGTATAGGCGCGTTGATCGGAAGAACAGGGCCGGGCTCCATTCATCCAGAATCACATCCGGATCAAAACTTGAAAAGGGAGATTACCCTTTCATCCTTGAGGCGCTCGCGGCCCTCGAGAAAACCAAGCTCGATGACGAAGCCGAAAGCGGCCACCTTTCCTCCCCTGCGTCGGACGAGCTCGGCGGTGGCCTCCGCGGTTCCGCCGGTAGCCAAGAGATCATCGACTATCAAGACTCGCTCGTCCCTGGAGATGGAGTCTATCTGCATCTCGAGTGCGTCGGACCCGTACTCCAGGTCATAGGTGACGCGGTCGGTCAGCGAAGGCAGCTTTCCCGGCTTGCGCACGGGAACGAAACCCGAGCCCATCCGAGCCGCCAATGCCGCCCCGAAGATGAAGCCTCTGGCCTCGATGCCGACGATCTTGTCAACCCTCGTTTCCTCGAGCCGGCGCTCCAAAGCGTCGATCACACCCTCGAAAGCCTTGGGATCACCAAGCACGGGGGTGATGTCCTTGAAGATTATGCCTGGCTTTGGAAAATCGGGAACATCACGAATTAGCGAGAGTATGTACTCCATTCGGCTCTCCTTTCGCGCCTGGTGAAGGCCTGAACCCTTCTATCATCCAGCTTGCCATCGGCTCCAATGCCTTCTCGGCGGTCAAGTCGAGATGAAGGGGGGTTACCGAGATGACAGCGTCGTCTATGACGGCATTGCAGTCGGAGCCCAAAATATCCTCATGCTCCTTGCCCGATCCCCCTATCCAAAAGTAGCTGCCGCCCCTTGGATCTTTTCGCACCTCGATGGCCTCGCCATAGCGTCTACGGCCCTGCCTCGTAATGCGATAGCTCGAGGGGCTGCCCGGTGGAATGTTTACGTTCAAGAGGAGACCCGGCGGTAGACCTCGATCCAGGACTGTTTTGGCCAGGGCCCTGGCGAACGACTGGGCGGGTTCGAAACGCCATGGGGAGGAGCCTTCGAGGGAGATGGCGATTGATGGAATTTTGCAGATGGTTCCCTCGAATGCCGCGGCCAGGGTACCAGAGTAGGTGATGTCATCGCCCATATTGCTGCCCAGATTGAACCCGCTGACGACTAGATTGGGACGCTTGCCGGCTAGAACGTGGTGGACGCCAAGATACACGGAGTCCGTTGGCGTTCCGTCACAAGCGAAGCGGCGTGGAGCGTGCTCCACGAGGCGCAGAGGACGGTGAAGGCTCATCGCGTGGCCCGATGCGCTCCGTTCGCGATCCGGAGCAACGACGGTGATCTCTCCTAACGGTTCCAGCGCCTCGACTAAAGCGCTCAAGCCCGGCGAGTGAATGCCGTCATCATTTGAGACGAGAATGCGTGGCCTGATCATGTCATCGAAGAGGGTTCGAAGGCATTGGGGGCTGTTACAAAGCGATACCCATCAAAAAGGAAGCAGCCTCCGAAGTGGTCTTCGGAGGCCGCTTGGTCGGGACGACTGGATTTGAACCAGCGACCACTTGCACCCCAAGCAAGTGCGCTACCAGACTGCGCCACGTCCCGTTACTCGACATCTTGGAGAGTACAGCCGGTACATCGAAGCTGTTCCTCGTGGGCGGCTTTGTAGCCCCGCCTAGAACGTCTGTCAATCTTCCGTAGGCAATCGGAGTCGATCTTTTCAGCCATCCTCTTTCGCTCTCCGGGCCCGAAGGTCCGCCTCGCGGCGATCCAGCAGCAAAACCAGATCCTCCAGCTCCTCGGCGACTCTCTTCAGTCTTTGATTGCCGAGCCGAGGTATCATGTCCGAGGCCACGGCCGTCTTGCCTCCACCCGCCAGCTCGTCGAGCCGCTCGCGGGCCCCCGCTATGGTGTACCGGTCCCCCCGGAGGAGTTCCTGTATGGTCAGCACCAGCTTCACGTCTTTTTGCTGATACAGGCGCTGACCATGACGAGACTTGATGGGTCGAAGCTGCTTGAACTCGGACTCCCAGTATCGCAGCACGTGAGGTTTGACCCCCAATAGCTCCGCCACCTCTCCGATTCGAAAATAGCGCTTGTCCGGGATGCCGAGGGGGGTAGACGAGGCTCTCGTAGAGGTATTTCGCTCTGCCTCACTGGGCGAATCGGACTCGAGCTCATCGAGATCGAGGCTCTGGACGAGAGAGCTAATCTTTGGCTGGCGCTTCACGTTCAGCCGTTGAGCGCCGTCTTCAGGACCTGGCTTGGGCGGAATGTCAGGACTCGGCGGGCGCAGATCTCGATCTCCTCGCCCGTCTGTGGATTGCGTCCAATCCTCGACTTCTTCTCTCGAACGATGAAGTTGCCAAAACCGCTGATCTTGATCTTCTCGCCTCGCTCCAGGATCTCCTTCATGGTGTCGAAGACCGCTTCCACAATCTCGGCGCTCTCCTTCTTGGAGAAACCTATCTTGGCGTAGACGTTCTCGATGATATCCGCCTTAGTCATTCCTAACCTCCCTGGAAATCAGGCCATGAAGTCTTTCCGATGTCAATGCAGGCCTTTTGATTAGCTTCTCAACTGGGCGCCAAGCTCATGCTGGAGACGCCTTATCAATGCTTCGTGAATCTCCATCGTTTCCGAATCGGTAAGGGTCCGATCGCTGGACTGGTACTGAATCGCGTAGGCAAGGGACCTCTTTCCTTCTCCCACCTGCTGGCCGGTATAGACGTCGAATAGGGTGGCCTTCGCCACGTTCACACCAGCTCGAGCCGCTTCCTTTAGGGGGGCTTCCAGCAACTGGCGCACCCTGGCGGCTGGGACGCTATCGTCCACCACGACGGCGAGATCCCGAAGGACCGGTGGAAAACGAGGGACGCCTTCATAAGTTGGCAAGAGCCTCGCTCTTCTCGAGATTGCTTCCATCTCCAGCTCGGCCACGAACACCTTCGCTGGCAGCTCGAAGGTGCCGGCTACGCGGGGGTGAATCTCGCCAAGCCAACCGAGAAGCTCTCCTTCCGGTCCCGCCACATGACAGGCCGATGTCGGGTGGAGCCATGGCAAATCGTCACCTTTGGTCTCGAAGGAGCAGGAGGCGGGGTCGATGCCGACTCGCTCCAACGCGGCCTCCACGAGCCCCTTGATGTCGTAGAAATCGACGGCCGTGCCATCGGTGGTCCAGGAGAGAGGCCTTCGGCGCCCGGTCATCAGAGCCGCGAACCTCTCTGGCTCCGATATCACCCCCAGCTCGTCAAAAAGATAGGCACGGCCAATCTCGTAGAGCTTCAGATCGCCTCTTTGGAACCTGCGGTTGTGCCGAAGATTGGCGAGCAGGCTCACCATTACGGTGGTGCGCATGGCGGCCTGATCCTTCGAAAGAGGGTTGGAGAGCATGAGCGCTCGAGCCTCTCTCGATACCTCGCCATCTCGAGGAGCCAACGAGGCAATCTCATCCTCGGACATGAAGCTGTAGTTCACTACCTCCCGGCACCCTGCCGCAGCAGCCGCATCTCGGAGCCTAGAGGCAATGTCGAAGTGCGCCTGCCCCTTCTCCTCGCCGGCCGTGGCCAGGGAGCGCCTTGGGAGCGTCGCCGGTATGGAGTCGTAACCGTGTATGCGGGCGACCTCCTCTATGAGGTCGATCTCTCGAGCCATCTCGGTCCGGAACGAGGGCACCTCCAGCTCGACACTATGGCGATCTCTCTTCAACACCTTGAAGCCAAGGCGCCGTAGAATCGCCACCTGCTCGGCGGCTCGGATCGGCAGGCCCAGAACCTCGTTCGTCCTGGCAAATCGCAAGGTCACCCGCAGTGGCTCGAATGGACGAGGATGCACATCGATGGGCAGCCCGACGACACGCCCACCAGCTATCTTTCGGATCAAGCTGGCCGCCCGAGTGGCCGCCTGCAGAGGAATCCTCGGGTCGGCTCCGCGCTCGAAGCGATGTGACGACTCCGAGTGGAGGCCATGGCGTCGAGCAGTGCGGCGGACTCCCGTGGGCTCGAACCAGGCGCTCTCGATCAGAACTCGCGTCGTTTCCTTCGTGACTTCCGAGGAGGCTCCACCCATTACTCCGGCTATCGCCACGGGTGACGCGGCATCGGCGATCACAAGGTCGCTGCCATGAAGCTTTCTCTCCACCTCATCCAATGTCTCGATGACCTCTCCCTCCTTGGCAAGTCGCACCACGATCGTGGACTCGGCAAGAAGATCGAGATCAAAGGCATGGAGGGGATGGCCAAGCTCCAGCAAGACGTAGTTAGTTACGTCCACTACGTTGTTGATGGGTCTTATGCCCGCGGCGGCCAGACGAGCGCAAAGCCAAGGTGGAGACATACCTATGCGTACCCCCTCGACTACTTGGGCCACATACCTCGTGCAACGCTCCGGCTCATCGATGACTACCTTTGCATAGGGCGCGGATGGCTCGATATCCCGCCTGATTCTTGCGGTCGGGGCTCGAAGGCTGCTGTTTGTGATGGCGGCTATCTCCCGTGCCACGCCGACATGAGACAATGCATCGGGCCTGTTGGGGGTGGCCGCGATCTCCAGCACGGGCTCAGAAAGATCTAGAGCCTCGTGCAGGGCGCTTCCCACAGGGGCCTTCGGCCCCAGATCCAATAGCCCCGAATGATCGTCCCAAAGACCCAGCTCGGAGGCCGACAGGAGCATCCCGGCCGACTCGACACCCCGAACTCTTCGCTTCTCGACTAGCAGATTACCGGGCAACCTCGTCCCCGGAGGGGCAAGGGGCACCTTCATGCCTCGCCGCACGTTTGGGGCTCCACATACGACGGTTCGCTTGGAGACTCCATCGAAGACCTTGCAAATCTTCAGGCGATCGGCCTCGGGATGAGGCTCGCAGAGTTCCACTTGGGCCACCACGACTCCGGCAAGACCCGCGCCGAACTCCTCTATGCCCTCTACCTCGAGGCCCGCGAACGTAAGGCGCTCGGCAAGCTCACTTGGCTCGGGCAAATCCCTTGTCAGATACTCTCGAAGCCATGGCAAAAAGACCTTCATGTCTAGTTAGCCTCATGCATGCTTTGACGACACAACAAAGTTAGACCCCCCAAACAAGGCTTCGATGGGCTAAGGAAACTGATCCAAGAAACGGGCGTCGTTTTCGAAGAGCATTCTCAGATCGTCGATTCGATAGCGAAGCATGGCCACTCGGTCTATGCCCATGCCGAAGGCAAACCCAGACCATGTATCCGGATCGTATCCCACCGCCTCGAACACTGCTGGATCAACCATCCCAGCTCCGAGAATCTCTAGCCAGCCAGTGCCCGAGCAGGTCTTGCAGGGCCCCGTTTGCGGCGGCTTGCCGGCAATAGAGCCATTGCCTTGGCCGGCATCCTCGTGGCCTTCCATTTCGGATCGAGAAGCACCGCTGCCCCCACACAGCGTGCAGCTGACATCGACCTCGGCTGATGGTTCCGTGAACTGGAAGTAGGATGGCCTCAAGCGAACTCGGGTGTCCTTACCAAAGAAGCTCGTCGCGAAAAGCTGGAGGGTACCCTTGAGATCAGCCATGGTCACTTGCCGATCCACCCAAAGGCCCTCGATTTGATGGAACATGGGGGTGTGGGTGAGGTCCGAATCGCGCCGGTAGACCTTGCCAGGACAGACTATGCGAATCGGTGGCGGACTTCGCAGCATGGACCGTACCTGCACCGGCGATGTGTGTGTACGCAGTAGAACCTCGCCGGGCTCGGGACCACGAGTGCCGTCGTGCAGGGTAGCAGCCACGGGATGGCCACTTGCTAGATAGAAAGTGTCCTGCATGTCACGAGCGGGATGCTCCGCCGGGATGTTGAGTGCTTCGAAGTTGTAGAAGTCTCCTTCTATCTCGGGGCCGCTTGCGACCTTGAAGCCCATGCGCTCGAAGACTCTGACCACCTCTTCGCCGGTCCTCGAAACGGGGTGGCGCCGGCCGAGCTCTACCGGTCGACCGGGCAGGGAGACGTCTATTGGGGGGGCACGAAGCTCCCGATCCAGTGCAGCGCCTTCTGCGGTGTCCTTTGCCCGAGCCAGGGCCGACTCGATTGCGTCCCGGGTTGCATTGGCCGCCTGTCCGACGGCCGGACGAGCCTCGGCAGACAGGGAGCCCATGCTCTTCAAGATGAGGCTTACCTCACCTTTCTTACCCAAGAAACGCAGGCGGATGGACTCCAGGACGCCGGCAGGATCCTCTTCAGCCAGCGCCTCCTCGATCAGAGCCAAAGCCGTCCGTTTGGCCGAATCTAGAGCCTCGAGCATGGACTCCGGAGTGGGGCGACCCTCCATCTCGATGCCTGCCATTACCTAACCGTTCCCAAGTCTAGTTGGCTGCTTTCGTCTCCGCTCCACGGGCTACATCGACAATCGCCGTGAAACCCTGGGGGTCATACCAGGCAATCTCGGCCAAGATCTTACGGTCAATCTCGACCCCGCCCCGCTTCAGGCCAGCCATCAGCCGGCTGTAGCTGATGTCGTTGAGCCTGGCGGCGGCGTTGATTCTGGCGATCCACAGCTTGCGAAAGTCACGCTTGCGTTGCTTTCGGTGGATGGTGGCGTTCTTGAGTGCTCTCTCCACTGCCTCGGCGCCGCGCCTTATGGTGTTCTTGCGCCTGCCACGAAAGCCCTTGGCCTTGGCTAGTACTCTTTTTCTTCGCTGCCTTCTTTGTGCACCTGCGCTCTTCACTCGCATGGATCATGCTCCTTTCCCCTGCGCACAGAAGACCTTGCGACGTGGCAGGGAGCGCCCGTAATTGCTACGGGACGACTTTGAAATTGAACGACGAATAAGGACTCGAAGCTATCCGTACGGCATCAAGTCCTGCTTCACCCGTCTTGCTTCACTTGTGGACAGCTCAAACGTTCCACGCTTTTGGCGCTTCTTGTTGCGAGACTTGGAGAAGGTCAGCATATGCCGGGTGCCGGCATGCTTGGCCTTCACTCCCCCGCTCTTACGCACCTTGAATCGTTTGGCCGCGCCACGATTGGTCTTTAGCTTGGGCATCAGTAACTCCTAGAACTGCGGGTCGAGGAAGCCGTCAGCGGGCTTCCTCTTCCTTCTTTGACTTCTCGGGGGTGGAGTCATCATTCTTCGACTCCTCCGTCTTTTTCGTGCTCGCACCATCTTGGCTCGGCTTGCCTCCGTCCTTGGAGGAGCGCTGGCTCCTGGCTTTGGCTTTTGCCTGTGCTTGCACTCGGGCCAAGGCTTTCTTGTCTGGGGCCAAGATCATGAACATATACCGCTGCTCCATCCTCGGAGCCACCTCGACCAAGCCGAGGCCCTCCACGGACTTCGCTATTCTTTCCAGTCGCTGAAAAGCTATGTCCTTATGGATGACTTCCCGGCCGCGAAACATCAGGGTGATTCGCACCTTGTCACCCGCCGCGAGGAACCGCTGCACATGCTTCAGCTTGAACTCGAAGTCATGCTCGTCTGTCTTCGGACGAAGCTTGACCTCCTTGATCTCCTGATGGCTGGCATGCTTCTTTGCCTCGGACTGCTTTTTCTTCGTTAGGTACTTTTGCTTCCCATAGTCGAGGATCTTGCAAACCGGAGGTTTCGCCTCCGGCGCCACCTCGACCAGGTCGAGCCCATTGTCGTCGGCACGCCGAAGCGCTACGTCTATGGGCATTGTACCAAGCTTCTCGCCGTCCTCCGCGATCACCATTACCTCTCGTGCGCGGATTCGCTTGTTGATGCGCGGCTCTCTCTCCCGCTGTTGCGAACGATGGTCCCTTCGGATGTTAGTCTCTCCTTGTGTGGGCTTCTTGGCATTGCCTAGGAGCCTGTGAATCAAAAACCCCGCCACTACAGGCGGGGTTGGAAGCCAAAAAGATACTGATGATGGACCTGCTGTCAAGCAGGTGGATGACGGAAACGTCTCACGCCCTGGGGTGATGCTGCTCGTGTATCGCTTTTAATCGGGTGCGATCGACGTGTGTGTATATCTCCGTGGTGCCGATATCCGCGTGCCCCAGCATTGCCTGGACAGCACGAAGATCGGCCCCGCCCTCGAGCAAATGAGTAGCAAAAGAATGGCGAAGCTTATGTGGGCTGATGGCGCATGCTATGCCCGCGGCGCGTGCATAGCATCGCAGGAGCTTCCAGAAGCCCTGTCTCGTCATTGCTCGCCCTCTATTCGATGGAAAGAGCGCCTGGCTCGTGCGCCCCTTGAGTATCTCTTCCCTCGGCCCGTCCAGTAGACGGTGGAGCCATGCGACGGCAACCTCGCCGAGCGGCACGAGGCGCTCCTTGCCTCCCTTGCCTCGCACCAAGAGATACCCTGCCTCCAGTTCTATATCATCGACTCTCAACCCGACCAACTCGCTGACGCGAAGGCCCGAGGCATAGAGGGTCTCGAGCATGGCGCGATCCCTGGTGCCCGACGGTTTCGTGACGTCAGGCGCCGAAAGGAGGGATTCGACCTCTTCCTTTGTCAGGAAGACGGGGAGCTTCTTGGGAGACCTCGGCGTGTCGAGATCTGCGGTGGGATCCTTCGAGCAGGATCCCTCCCTGACCAAGAAGCGGTGGAACGTTCTAATCGCGGCGAGAGCACGAGCCCGGCTGCGGGCAGAGAGCCCGCACTCGTCCAATTTACGGAGATGAGTCTTGATGGACTCGCGGTCGACTTGCTCGGGGCTCTCGATACCGATCTCAATCAAACCCTCGAGGTACCTGGAGAGATCCCGGGAGTAAGCGGCGAGCGTATTGCTCGAGAGTCCTCGTTCGACGCGAACCCAAGCCAGGTAGAGATCCAGCAGATGATCCATGCGAACTCTCCTGTACGCTCCATGCGCGCTATTGGCCGGTGCGAAGCACGGCGCTGCCACATCAAATATCGTCTATCGCGCCCTTTCCTTCTCGTAAGACCTCGGGGGCCTCCCCTGTCAAATCCACTACTGTCGACAGATCGAAAAGGTTCAGGCCTACATCGATGATCAAATCCACTCCGTGGCCATGAATCTCCTTGATGTCTCTAGGATCGCCGAGGAGCTCTCCCTCCGAGTCCGTGGCGGTCGTGTTGAGCAGGGGACGACCTAGGGCCTCGACCAAGGCAATGGCGACGGGGCTATCCGGAATGCGTACTCCCACCGTCTTCTGCTTGGTGGTCACGACCTTGGGCACCTCCTTCGTGGCCTGCAGCACGAAGGTGTATGGGCCCGGCGTGAGCCTTTTGATTATCCGGTGAGCTAGATGACCTACCTGTGCATACCGCCCGGCCTGTGACAGGTCGGAGCAGAGGAAGGTCATCGGACGCTTTCGATCGCGCTTTTTGAGGCGATAGAGACGATCGATGGCTTTTCGATTCAATAGATCGCAACCTATCCCGTAGTTCGTGTCCGTCGGGTAGACCACTAGCCCGCCTTGAGCCAAGATCGACGCTATCCGCGTAATCTTTCGGGGCTGGGGATAGACGGGATCCAAGACCTCGAGTGGGGCTGCCATGCCCTCAAGTTACCTTGCATTGGGCAACGGTCAACTTCTCTTTTCATCAGCAGCTTTCGTTATCGCCTGTGCGGCTCGCTCGCCGGGCATGGGCACGCCGCCGAGCCAAACCCCTGTAGGACAGCCCTTACCTCGCACCACGCCATGTCTTCCCCGGACACCTTCTACAAGGGTCAACGTGGACGAGATTCACAATAGCTCTGCGCCATGGATGTGCTACTGGGTGTCTATCGGCCCACTACGTCATGCAAGGAGGCCTATCGGCTCTTCTCACGCCTTCCGCGCGAGCAGGCCCTTTAGCTCGTACAAGAGTTCGAGCGCTTCTTTCGGAGAGAGAGAGTCGGGGTCGACCCGCTCGAGCAATGCCGTCAGCTCCGAATGAGAAGAGGAAGACCGCGTCTTGAAGAGAGAGAGCTGCCCTTCGGTCGCCGCTGATGAATCGGCTGCTTTGGCAAGAGCTGGACGTCCCACATCGTCGAGTTCGGCGGACTCGAGGTTGGCGAGGACCTCCGAGGCTCGGTCCAGGACGGATCCGGGCAGCCCCGCTAGCCTGGCCACCTGGATTCCGTAGGAACGGTTCGCCGCGCCAGGGATGAGGCGCCTTAGAAACACGACCTCTTCATTCCATTCCCGGACCGCTACGGTGAAGTTCACCACGCCCTCGCGCTCCTTCGCCAGATCGGTGAGCTCATGATAATGGGTAGCGAAGAGGGCTCGACAGCGGACTCGATCGTGGAGGTCCTCCGCGACAGCCCAAGCGATGGAGAGGCCATCGAAAGTGCTCGTTCCTCGACCTATCTCATCGAGCACGACAAGCGACCTCTCCGTGGCCTGGTTCAAGATTGCCGCGCTCTCGGTCATCTCGACCATGAATGTCGAGCGCCCTCCGGCGAGGTCATCGCTGGCTCCGACCCTCGTGAAAACCCGATCGCAAATGCCCACCCTCGCCCGCTTCGCCGGAACGAATGATCCCACGTGCGCCAGTATGACCACGAGTGCGGCCATCCTCATCACCGTGGACTTACCCGACATGTTGGGTCCAGTGACTATCATGAGGGGCCGCTCCCCGTTCAGCTCCACATCGCTCGGCACATAGGCCTCACCGCTGCCTCGCAACGCCGCCTCTACCACTGGGTGGCGACCATCTTCTATGAGAAGGTCTTTGCCTGAATGCAGCTCGGGGGGACGCCAATCGGATTCGAGGGCCCTAAGGGCGAGAGAAAGGGTTGCGTCGAGATCGGCGATGGCCTCAGCCAGCGCGCCAAGCTCCCCGGAGGAAGAGATTACTCTCTCTCGAAGACGCTCGAAAAGACGCAGCTCCAAAACGCGGCGCTTCTCGTCCGCGGTCACGACCTTCTCCTCCCACGATTGAAGCTCGGGGGTGACGAATCGCTCGGCGTTGGCGGTGGTCTGCTTGCGCGTGTAGCGAGGCGGCACCAAGTGGAGATTGGGCTTCGTAACCTCGATGTAGTAACCGAAAACCCTGTTGTGCCGGACCTTCAGTGATCCGATACCGGTTGATTTTCTCTCCTTGGCCTCGATCTCTAGGAGGTGGTCCTTGCCGCTCGTGGAGAGATTGACCAGCTCGTCCAGCTCGGCATCGTAACCAGGTCGGATGATGCCGCCATCGCGAAGAGCCGCCGGCGGATCATCGACGAGGGCTCTATCCAGCTCGCTTGCCAGCTTGGACAGAGGGTCGAGCCTCGAGTCCATCTCCGAGAGGAATGAAGACGAGGAGGACGTCTGCCCCAGGATGTCGGCGCTATCCGTCGAGCCCGTCCCATTTGAGAGCAAGCTCTTCAGCTCTGGAACAGCCAACAGGGAGCGTGCAAGGCCCCGCAGGTCCCGGCCATTGCCGTGACCGAGGGCGAGTCTTCCGAGGAGCCGTTCTATGTCCACGAAACCGCGCAGACGGCGATGGAGTTCATCCGAGAGCAAAGACGAGTCTACGAGGCAGGCCACCGAGCTTTGTCGCTTCTCGATTGAGGACAGCTTCGAAAGAGGCCTGGTCAGCCAAGCTCTCAACCTTCGCCCTCCCATGGCGGTCGCCGTCTTGTCGATGTAGCCAAGAAGCGAGCCCTTGCGCCGTCCGCCCTGGAACGTAGCGAGCACCTCGAGATTGGCCATGGTGGTGGAATCGAGAACGAGGTAGGAGCGCGGATCGTATACCTCGAGACGGTCGATATGGATCGCTGCCTCCGAGCTCGCCTCCGATGCGTAACGAAGAACAGCACCAGCGGCGCCGACCACAAGATCCCCCTCTTTCTTTTCGGGGACGCCGAAGCCGGCCAGGGAAGCCACTCGCAGGTGCCGCTCCAGTCGACTCCTCCCCTCTCGGGCGTCGAAGGAGCGAGGCTCTCTCGTAGTAATGGCAACGCCCGGTAGCCGCCTAGTCAAAGAGGCCATTCGACCTTCCGGGATCCGATCCGAAACGATGAGCTCCCTCGGAGACGCCCTGACTAGCTCCTCGGCGAGGTCCGAGTCCTCCTCGAGCATGGTGGCACGGAAAGCCCCGGTCGAAAGCTCCAAGAATGCAAGCGCCCCTCCATCCTTCTCATCTAGTGATATGGCAGCAACCATGCGCTCGCTACGCGGGTCCAAGAGCTCGTCATCGACAACCATCCCGGGGGTGACGATTTGAACGACTTCTCTCTGCACCAGCCCTTTCGCTTCGGCCGCGTCTTCTACCTGCTCGCAGATGGCTA
>SKWY01000311.1 GCA_007128675.1 Deltaproteobacteria bacterium
GCCGACCTCGGAGTTTTTCGCCGATGATCCGGCGGGCCTCGCCGGGGCCCTCTTTTTCTTTGGTCTCATCCTGGTCGTCCCTGCCGTGGTCTCGGTCGCGGGCAAGCTCGCCGACTCGGTCATGTCCCGAATCAACCCGCTGGGAGAGGCTTTCGCGGCAGTGGGAGAGGGGGACCGAAAAGTCAGGATAGAGGAGGGCGGCAGCACCGAGATGAAGGCCATGGCGGAGCACTTCAACCGCATGGTCGTCGACCTGGATTTGGCACAGAGACTGGAGAGGGCATTTGGTGTCTATGTGGGCTCACAGGTGATGGCTCGGATCAAGGAGCGCCACGGAGACGCGCGCATCCCGCCCGAGCTTCGCAAGGCGACCGTCCTCTTCCTCGATATCCGAGGATTCACTTCGATGAGTGAGCGCTTGCCGCCGGGCACGGTCGCCTCCGTGCTCAATCGCTACTTCGAGGAGGTGGTCGAAGTTGTCGACGCCCACGAGGGCTATCTGGACAAGTTCATAGGCGATGCGGTCGTTGTCGTATGGAATGGACCCGTGGACCAGGACGATCACGAGGAACGGTCGGTTCGATGCGCGATTGCCTTGCAGGAGGCCACCCGCGAGATGAACGAGGAGGGCCTCTTCCCCGAGAGCGGCTCCCTGGGCGTCGGGATTGGGGTTGCCACGGGGCAGGTCTTCTGCGGCAACGTCGGTGGAGCCGGGCAGATGGAGTACACGGTCATAGGCGATACGGTGAATCTGGCCGCCCGGCTGACGGGGCAGGCGCCGGCGGGCGAGGTCTGGATCAGCCCACTGACCGCCGAGGCGCTGCCGGAATCTCTTCCCGGCCGCCCCCTAGACGAGCTGCGTCTGAAGGGTAAGAAGAAGCCCATCAGGCCGCTTCTGGTCTGGCCAAAGCCAGGGGTGGTCGAGGAAGAGTCCCCGGAAGAGGCGGAGGTCGGCTAGAGCGGGCGGCTCTCAAGGTGTCAGCTTCGTCGCCTATGCCAGGACGGGCAATCCGACAATCCTATTAGAGGGTTTACCTTTGCCTCCTCCCATGCGAGTCGGAGGGGATCGGCATCACCGATTGCTCCAGCGTGGGATAGCTTGCCTGATGCTCCATGGGTTCGGCTATGTGGCTGTCGCCTCTTGGGCTGCGACCGCGAGTATGAACTCCTCCACGGGCTGCAGGTCATCCAACGCTTCAATCACAAGCTCGTAATCGAGGACGGCGTACTCGTGGAGCAGGACGTTGCGGAAACCCGGAAGGCGCGCAAGCTTCTCGGGCAACCCCGCCGGCATCCCCTCCAATGCCGCCAGGCTGCGGACTGCTTCGGTGTAGTCCTCGAAACGGATTCCCCTGCGCGCGGCCAGCTCGCCGCTAATGTCGATCACGAGCTGCGCCACCATCAACAACGAGAACATCACGTCGTTGTGTAGCGAGAGGTTCCGTTTCAATTCATCAGAATTGGAAATGCTCGGGCGAATCTCACGCAGATGGTCGAGATGTCGACGCAGCTCCGCGAGTCGATCGACTAGATGGGTCATCGGGTTGCGTACTCCAGCCTCAAGCGCCGCATGCGTGCAAGAAACGGCGCAATGTCGGCAGCGCGAAGCTGAGCATCCCGAACGAAGACGAGGTTCTTTTCGGGGTCGTTGACGAGCACCGGTACGCCTTGGGTCGCTACGTGTTTCGCAAGCTCCGGCGGTGCATCGTTTAAAATCACGAGGTCGACCTCGTTCTTGCGTAACGCGTGGATGAGGTCGCTCACGAGGTCGACCCTCAGCCGGCTTCGTTGGCTCCTGTCGGGGTAGAGGCTTCGATCCAGCAAGACCCCGATATCCACGTCACTCTCCCGATGTGCGCCGCGAATCGAGCTTCCGAACAGATAAACAGCCACGACCCCTGGGAGCGACGCCGAGGCGAAGAAATCGCGTAGGTTGCTTGTGAGTTCCTGCATCTAGAATCACTGTGCCACTTGGATTCGTTGCCGGCAACCCTCGTCTCAAGAGGCGCGTAAGGAGCACAAGGTTTGCGAGAGCGCCCAAATCGTCGGGTAACAGACCCCGCCCGCGGTCCGCATCACGCCTTCACGCTCCACCCGAGACCCCCATCGTGTACGTGGACGCCACTCGCTAATCCAGCTTTGCACCATAAAGGCACACCAGAGCTAACCTCATATTTTCTCGAGGGTTTGTCTCTCGCCCTGTTCCGAGATAGAGGGGAACCTTGAGAATCGAGCCTGCTTGACAGCAAAGGTTCGTCTTGGCAGGAGGCGGTTATGACCATTCAACCGAGGATTGCAGTCACCTTTCTGAGGCATGGCCGCTCTAGAGCTGATGACGAAGGCGTCCATGAAGGCCGATACGACTCTCCCCTGACCGAGGTCGGTAGGCGGCAGGCTCTGGCGCGTGGCTCTGGCTGGAAGGATGTCGGGCTGATGGTGGACGAAGTCATCTGCAGCCCTCTGAAGCGAGCGCATGAGACAGCCGCGGTTGTCGCCGAGACCGCGCCCCGGGGGCCGGCCCTGGCGGCTGAACCTTAGCCCCGGTAGACCACGAAGCCGGAGCACGAGAGGCGTTTCCACGAATCTTATCGTGTCTTTGCTCGATGACCCTCTCATTCTCCCGCTAGAGGAGCGCTATCCCAGTGTTGCTGAAAGAAGTTAGTCACTGCCGTCAAATACTCCTCGGGGCGATCTCGGAACAGCTCCGCGTGGCTGCAATCCTCAATGAGGACCAGCTCAGCATCCGGAACCGCCTCTTTCAAGGCGAAGGCATGAGACACATCCACTAGCTCATCGACATTCGAGTGTAAAACTAGAATCGGTCTTGGCGGGATATTCATCAGCTCTCGCGCCGGTATGACCTCTGTGAAATCAAGGCCAACCAGCAAGCGTGACATCAAAAAGACTCCCGGCAAAAAGAACATCGGCAGTCCGCTTTCAGCTTTCCAGTTGGGCTCGATCAACATGTTCATGTCCGCAAAAGTGCTCTCGACCACCACAGCCCCTATTGCGGGATCATCAGCCGCCGCGCCAATCACGGCAGCACCCCCTAGCGAGATTCCCAATGCACCAATCTGCCCCTCCAAAAAGCCCTGTGCCAGCAAGAAATCCACCGCGCCCAGCACATCCCACCGTTCCTGTACGCCAAAGGTGTAGCGCTTCCCCTCGCTTTCCCCGTGCCCGCGCAGGTCAATCATCAAGACCGAAAAGCCCAGGGTATGCAGCTTTGCTGCCAGTTGCGGAAGCTTGCCGGATATGGCGTTCTGCTTGCTTGCGTCCCGGCCGTGAACCAAGATTATTGCCCGCTCAACAGCGGGCTGAGGGATATACCAACCAGCAATCTTCAACCCATCCACACGGGATTTGAACCGAACTTTCTCAAACTCCAACCCAAAATCACCTGGATTACCGCTGTACTGCTGATGGTCACCTATCTTCGTCAATCGCAGTGCCGCAAACGCACCAACACCAATGTAGCCCAAGGCCAACACAAGAAGTGCTAGCACAGCCCATAGAAGACGAAGCAATGTATCGACCTCCACTGCACGGAAACGGAAATTCTCGAAGTCCTGCTCATTATCTAGAAGCAAACATTTTTGTATCCAAACGCTGCTAGGAACCGGCGCTTCCAGCAGCCTACGTAATGGCGTGGCCAGGATGAAGTAAACGGGGCGGAATCACTCCAAGGCCTGCTCCGGTCGACCGTGAGATACGAAATCCCGTATCGCTTCGACGATTACCTTTGCCTTTTGTTCGGTGGCGCCAAAGCGCTTTGTTACGGGAACTCGCCGGCCGTCGACGAGGAGAATGGCTGCGCGGTAGGTGTAGTTTCTGTTCTGGACCTTCTCTTCGACCTCGGCCCCCTGTACCTGATCGAGCCCGTACTCTTCGAGCTTGGTATCGAACAATCTCTGCCGCCGGATAGTCAACTTGCTGCTCGAGCGATCGAACACGACATCTATGAGTCGACCAGCCCAGAAGGCCGTGAAGAGACCGACCAACAGTAGGACCCCGCCAATCGCGTAAGCGAAGCGGCGACCGTCCTTGGAGACGAGCAGGCTCGGCGCATCGAGATTCTCCACGAACTGGTTGATTTCGAGGGCAACGGCGGAATGAGCGCGTTTCTGGGAGCTGGAGTAGGAGGTGAAGGGGATGATCTCATCGCCCACCTGCATTTCGATCTTGTAAATCGCATCGCCATCGTCGGTGAACCGCCTTTCGACGCGGGCCTCTAGCAACTGATCGATATGGAACGTGCGATGCATGGAGCCGAAGACGCCCTTGCGCTCGAACACGCAGCCTGGCTCAAGCCCGTGGCGTTCACACTCCAGCATTGCCACCTGCCCGAACCCGAGCGAGATGCCCAGGCCAAAGAGGATGGAGAGGAGCCCGAAAAACCAGCAGGCCCAAGGAAGGTGCTTTATGTGGAGCCGCTCAGTGCTTTGATCCTTGACCTTCATGAGTCTCCCATATTGGCCCATGTCGCCGGCCAGACAGGAAGGTCGACTATGGGGCAAGGACACTCTGTCTTGGCTCTCTTGTCGGCATTGGCGCCCGGCTGGCTTACTTTATCACAGCTCTTCACCCCCCAAACGAGGATTCCGGCGCTCACATCTTGGCCTTCTTTCGCCCATGAGATCGGCGAAGCGATTTCTTCGAGCCTCGAGGAGCAAGAATCCCAAAAAGGAAAACGCGGACCCAAGTCCGTGACTCGAGTCCGCGCTTTCACCATGGTTGCGGGGGGAGGATTTGAACCTCCGACCTTCGGGTTATGAGCCCGACGAGCTACCTGTCTGCTCCACCCCGCGCCAATTCCGATGTGGAAGGCAATCTAGACGCGCTGCCATCACCTGTCAACGACTTCGTTCCGACTAATTTTGCCGGGGAAGCAAGTCGATCAGGCGGCGCGCCCAAGGCCCTCGACAATCTGGCTAATGGAGTCCAGGACGGGCAGACCGGTCGCGGCCAACCTGTCGCGGCATTGGTGACCGCTAAACACGAGGACGCAGCCAACTCCAAGGCATCTTGCTACCTCGGCGTCGTGATCCGTATCGCCGACCATCAACACTCGACTGGGCTGCAGACCAGATTCTTCGAGCCAGAGCCTGCCCACCTCGACCTTGCTGCCGGCGTAGTGATCGTCTAGCGCCACCAAGGAGTCGAAGTAGTCCGCAACACCAAGCCTCGTGGCTTGTGAGACGAGACGCCTCTTCTCGCTTGCCGAGAGGACGCTCTGGGTCAGGCCAAGGCTGAAGACACCGTCGATGGCGCCCATTGCGCCCTCCCTGAGTCCGCAGCGATGCTCGGCCTCGGCATAGCCCTCGATGAACTCGGTGCCGACGATCTCGAAGGGTGTGACCTCGAAATCGAAGCCAAGCTCTCGATAGTAATCCACCACGGGGAACCTGAAGATTCGCGCATATCGCTCCAGATCGATGAGCGGCAGTCCATGACGGTCCAGAAGGGCGCTCATGACCTCCACACATAGCCAGGCGTCATCCAGAAGGGTGCCGTTCCAGTCCCAGACGACATGAGAGATCCGAGAGGGCAGGCTGGTCGGTATTGAGATAGGGCCGGGCATTGGTACGTGAGACGAATCGGGTCCAGCGAACAGGATGAGCATGCCATTAGACATCAAATCCCTCATCGTTGACCACCTTCACCGCCTCGGGCCGCTTGCAAATCCCCACGCCTCGGGCCGCCTGCAAATCCCCACGCCTCGGGGCGCTTGCAAATCCCCACGCCTCGGGCCGCTTGCAAATCCCCACGCCTCGGGGCGCTTGCAAATCCCCACGCCTCGGGGCGCTTGCAAATCCCCACGCCTCGGGGCGCTTGCAAATCCCCACGCCTCGGGGCGCTTGCAAATCCCCACGCCTCGGGGCGCTTGCAAATCCC
>SKWY01000436.1 GCA_007128675.1 Deltaproteobacteria bacterium
CATAGAGTACCAGATGCCGGGCTCTATTATACCTAATGGGCACCACGATTCTACACCAGAAACGATCCTTCTCGCGCGATGTGGCGGAAACGGGGCACATGCTTATTCTTCGTCGCTGCGCCCACTCCTCGCGTCCTTCATCTTCATGCAACGGGCAGAGCGCTCCATGCGTCCAAGCTCACAATCACTCTTGTAGCCCAACTCGAGCCAGTTCTCGATGATCACCACCGGCAAGCAACTTCGAGCCTATACCACCATCGAGGCCGCACCCAGCGGCACGCTAGCAAGACGCCCCCACGCAACCGTACCTACGCAGGGCCCTTGGTTGGGAAGTAGGTCGACCATTGCACCATCCGCACCCCTACCTACTGGCAGAGCCGGTCGAGGAAGTATAAGCTGCTGGCTCTCCCACCGGCGGAGCAAAGAGTCGGATTACCGAACATCTGGAGTCCGACCGTGATATGGCGAGACTGGTTTGGGTGGTTACCCTATGTAAGAAGGCATGATAATTCCTTGACGACAAGGCCAGTCCAATAACTGGAAGGACGGCCTAACGAAACTCAAACAGAGGACCACATGGCTGACGATACCCCCAAGAAGGACGAGCCCCACGAGATGGTGCCTGCCGAAGAGGTTCCGCGAGAGCTTCCGATCCTTCCCTTGCGTAACTCGGTGTTTTTTCCTGGGGGAGTGCTACCCCTGGCGGTTGGCAGGAAGAAGACGATCGCCCTCATAAAGGAAGCGGTGAAGGACGACTCCTTGATAGGCGTGGTATCGCAGCGCCGTGCGGAGGACGAAGATCCAGAGCAGAACGATCTCTACGGAATGGGAACGGTGGCGCGCATCGTGAAGCTCCTGAAGATGGGCGAGGACAACTACTCATTGGTTGTCCAGGGCCTTGCCCGCTTTCGCATGCAGGAGATTACCCAGATCGATCCATTCCTTCGCGCCAAGATAGAGCCTGTGGACATGCCCGCCGAGGTGGAGGATGTCGAAGTTCAAGCTCTGGCAATCAACCTCAAGAAGCTGGCAAGCGAAGTCATCGACATGATGCCCGAGCTTCCTCCGGCGGCGACCGAGCTGATCGAAAGCATAACCCATCCAGGACACCTCGCCGATCTAATCACCGCCAACATCGACGTGCCAATCGAGGACAAGCAGTCGGTCCTCGAGACCGTGGATCTCAAGGCACGCCTGAAGCTGACCATGGAGCTTCTGAACCGAAAACGTGAGGTATTGAAGCTCTCGAACAAGATTGAAACCCAGGTCAAGGGCGAGATGTCCAAGACGCAGCGCGAGTATTACCTGCGCCAACAGCTGAAGGCCATCAAGGAGGAGCTCGGCGAGCTGGGCGAGGACGAGGAAGAGGTAGACGAGCTTCAAGAAAGACTTCGCAAGGCGGGGCTACCGGCCGAGGTCGAGAAGGTGGCGATGAAGGAGCTGAACAGGCTCAAGAACATCCCGACAGCCTCGAGCGAGTACACGGTAGCTCGAACATACCTGGAGTGGATAGCGGATCTGCCCTGGAAGAAGGCCACCGAGGACAACCTCGACATCGAGAATGCCAGCCAGGTGCTGGACGAGGACCACTACGGACTAGAGAAGGTCAAGAAGCGGATTCTCGAGTACCTGGCCGTACGCAAGTTGAAGAAGGACATGCGAGGCCCAATACTCTGCCTCGTCGGCCCCCCCGGCGTGGGCAAGACCTCCCTTGGGCAAGCCATTGCCGACTCTCTTGGCCGTAAGTTCGTCCGCATGTCACTCGGTGGGGTGCGCGATGAAGCCGAGATACGAGGCCATAGGCGCACTTATGTCGGAGCGCTGCCTGGCCGCATTATCCAGGGAATGAAAAAGGCGGGGACCATCAATCCATTGATGATGCTGGATGAGGTCGACAAGCTCGGCATGGATTTCCGGGGAGATCCCTCATCCGCCCTCCTCGAGGTACTAGACCCCGAGCAAAACAACTCCTTCAGCGATCATTACCTCGATGTCGCATACGACCTTTCCAAGGTAATGTTCATCTGCACCGCCAACCTTCTAGATCCCATCCCGGCGGCGCTGAAAGACCGGATGGAGGTGATCGAGCTGCCTGGCTACACCTTCGACGAGAAGGAGCAGATCGCCATCAAGCACCTCATCCCCAAGCAGATCGAGGAGCATGGGCTCACCAAGGAGCACGTGGAGGTATCGCCCGAGTCACTGCACAAGATCATCATCGACTACACCCGAGAAGCGGGCGTGCGAAACCTGGAACGCAGGCTGGCCGACGTATGCCGAGCGATCGCCGTCAAGGTTGCTTCGGCTCCGGAAGGAAAGATCGACAAGATCACTGTTGGCGATGAAGACCTCCACGAGTTCCTCGGCCCGCAGAAATTCTTCTCCGAGGTGGCCGAGCGGACGGAGCTCGCCGGAGTCGCGACCGGTCTTGCGTGGACCGCCGCAGGGGGCGAGATACTCTTCATCGAGGTAACCAAGATGCCGGGCAAGGGTCAGCTGGTTCTGACCGGCCAGCTCGGCGAAGTCATGAAGGAGTCGGCTCAAGCAGCGCTCTCCTATGTTCGCTCTCGCGCCGATCAACTAGGCATCGAAGCAAACTTCCTCGAGAAGACGGATGTGCATATACATTTCCCCGCCGGAGCGATCCCCAAGGACGGCCCTTCCGCGGGCGTCACCGTCTTCACGGCGCTTGCGTCGCTATTGACGGGAATTCCATGCAAGGGCGATGTGGCCATGACCGGAGAGTGCACCCTTCGAGGGCTCGTCCTGCCCGTTGGCGGGATAAAGGAGAAGGTGCTGGCAGCCCATCGGGCCGGCATCAAGAAGTGCATCCTTCCCGAGCGAAACAAGAAGGATCTCGAAGAGGTGCCTGATCAGGCCCGCAAGGAGATGGATTTCGTTTTTGCCGCGCACATGGACGACGTCCTCGAGCATGCGCTCGAGCGTCGCGTCTCGGGCAAGAAGTCGGGCGGAGGAACGGGCGGAAAAAAGAGCGAAAAGAAGACCAAGGATCGTGACGGTGAGACCGAAGTCCGAGCAGGCTCGTAGGCCCGTCTCTTGAGCCTTTCATCGGCTCCTCTCCAAGGATTCACCGAGAATGCCTGCAGGCGCGCCAAGGGTCGCTAGTCTATTTTCCGTCTTCCTCTTTCTGCCCGCTTGCTCGCGGCACGGAGCGCAAGGACCAAGACGAGCGCCAGAGTCAGGGAAACGGCCAGGCCAACTCGGAGCACATTGTCGGTCCTGATGCCACGATGATCGGACATGAGGGGGCGCATCGCAACGCGTGCCACTTCGGTAAGGTAAGCGGCCTCCTTTGGCGGTGTAACGGCGATGATCACGAAGTGGCCTCTCCTATCGGGGACCCATGTAATCAGGGCCACCTTCTGGTCGGGCTCCGTGTCGACGGTCCCCTTCACGCTCATCAGTCGCTTGCCCGAGCGACGATCCAGCTCGGCCCTAATGGTCCTAAAGTCGACGCCCCAGGAATCGGAAAGCGCAGCTGGGCAGGCCACCGCCAAAGCGTCGCGGGTCTCGGCGTCGGCTTTGATGGCGTCCGGCAGACGCAAGAGGATGACCGAGCTTCTAGCAGATGGCTCCAAGGCGGCAAAGAGCACCGTTCCGCTAGCAAGGGTAATGGGCGGAAAGGTGCCAAGGTGAGTTTGCTCCGCGAAGTACTCGGAGGATGGCTCCCAGGCTCCGAAGCTTGGAATTCTGGAGAGTTCCTCGAGTAGCACAGGCTCGTCAATCACCCTGTTCTGCTGCTCTTGAAACTTTGAAGCCGTGAAAGAAGACCCCACAGAAGAGGTGAAGACCACGATTGCTAATGGATGGAGCAATGGGAGCAGGTTGGTCATGCCGATCTGTCATCTTACCGCCAAAGCTCGGGCTGCTGTTCGAAGCGAGTCATTCCCATTGAGCTAAGGACTATGCCCTAATAAATGACCGCATATGGCCTAGGGCTAGGCTAATTTACTAATATGCATAGCTCATTCAATGAGTTACGCAAGATCACCATCTACACGAAGTAAGGCTTCATAATAAGTTCGGTATACCCGATCTGGGTATACCGGCTCTAAGGAGACAAGACAGTGGCAGATCGACCAAAGGTCCTAATCGTGGACGAGCATCCGATCTTGCGGCTTGGGGTTCGGCGCATACTGGAGGAAGGTGGATACCAAATCATCGATGAAGCCGCCGATGGCTCGACGGCAGTCGATCTGGCGGTAAAACACGTCCCTGATATTGCGTTGATGGAAATAACATTGCCCAAGCTTGATGGCATGGAGACCACTCGTCGCATATTGAACAAGACAAAAGAGAAGGTCCAGGTGGTCATCCTCTCGGCATACTCCAGCGAGGAGTATGTACTGGGGGGACTCGCGGCAGGCGCGCGCGGCTACATGACGAAGGCCACAGAGCCTCGAGACATGATCGAAGCCTTGCGCCGTGTAAGACACGGAGACCTCTATCTTTCTCCAGACGTATCTACCCCGGTGGTGCTGCGTAATCTGCGCCACGGTAGACTGGATGACCCTCTTGCCATCCTCACATCCCGAGAGCGTCAGGTTCTCCGTCTCGTCTCCGAGGGTCTGACGAACAAGGAGGTGGCGGCCACGCTGGGCGTTGCTGTGAAGACAGTGGAGGCACACAGGGCAAACCTCATGCGAAAGCTGGATCTTCACGACCTCTCCGCCCTGATAAGATTCTCGATGCGTGTGGGACTTCTGTCTCCCACCGGTTAGGTTAATGCAGCTCTATTGGTGGCGGTCGAATCGAACGTCACTTCCGCTGTTCCTAGAAAAGTACAGCCAGCCCGCACAAAACGGAGCCCTGGAGATGAGCGAGAAGAATGAAAGGCTCGAGAGTCTCAAGGAAGCAGCGGAACGTGAGGTTCGAAGAGGCAACTTCAAGGCGGCGTTGAGCTTGTACGAATCTCTATCAGCCGAAGAGCCCGACAACGCAGTCTTGCGCGAGAGAATGAAGGACCTCGGAGAGCTCCTTCAACCGATGGAGCTAATGCACCCGAAGACGGCGGCCGAGCCCACGCCCTCCGATATTTCGAGATTGCACGAAGCGGAAGCCGCCGTGAATCGAGGCGAGATCGCAGGCGCAATCGATGAGTACAGAGCACTTCTAAGACAATCGCCCGAAAACGCTTTGATTCGGGAAAGACTGGAAGAACTCGAGAAGCTGGCGGAGGACCCGCTCATGCTTTCCACGATGCCACGCAGCCATGGTGCTTCCCAGCCAGCAGTCCCCAAGTGCCAGGCGCCCCGGGATCCAGGCATGCCCGCCCGCTTCCAGTCTTGTTCGACAGGGGGGGCGGGCAATACCCAAGAACTCGGTTTGCCCGCCATGGCGGGAGAACTGGGTTTGCCCCAGGATCCCATCGCTTGCCTCGAAGAGCTACTCCAAAGAGTACGTCGCGGGCGCCGGACGTAAGGGTCTCGAAACTATGCTTACCTGCAGTCATAACGTCTGTGCCAGGTAAGAGTTCTAGAGGCCCGTCCGCTGCCTCGAGTCACGGCAATAGGGCGATTCGAATGAGTCCTCGATCCCGTGTACTGCCGGCTCATCCCCAGGGCTTTGCTCTCCAGGCACCGCCCTATCGTTTCAAGACTCCTCTCGAGGCGACACTTGCGAAGAAAGGGACCCGGCCGAGCTTGCTACCGAGCCATGCGGCTCGATAGACTCCGACAAAGCCGGTATGCTGGTGTTAGAAGACCTCGGGTGCTCTCGCCACCTCGTCACGTCGGTTGCGGGAGCAAGTCGGGATTGCCGCAGATGGGGTTGGGATTCGAGGATGCGGCGCATGTCGAGGTTGCAAGGTGCAACACGTCAAAGAGAAGACAGTGCGAAGCGTTGATGCTCGCGGGCTCGACGAAAAGGGTC
>SKWY01000500.1 GCA_007128675.1 Deltaproteobacteria bacterium
ATTATTCTCCGCCAAGAAGACCCCATTGGGCTCCACGACGTGAGCCGGCAAATACGGCTCGCTCTTCTTGGGTGACGACTCGCATGAGACTCGGTTGCCAGGAGCGCACCCGAGATCGAGGCTCGAGACTCCAGCATGAGTGTGGCTCGAAGCGTCGGGCAAAGCGGCCAGCGCTCCGCTCAGCTCCCTGAAAAAGCGATGTCGAAGACTCACGGAGGCCGCCGTGCTCACGACTGCTTCATTGGAACACCGGCCGGCCGGAGCCGGATCTCGAGTTCTGGAGTGCATGTCGAGCGAAGAGAGCGGAGACTGGCTCATTGCAAACCTTCGTCTCTTCGTAGAATGCGGCTTCTGTCTTCTTCCGTCAGTCCGTGACCGTCGAAGTAGAGTCGAATGCTCATGGCAAGACCTCCCGGCGCTCTAGTTCCAAGAGCGCTGCAAGAGTGATGTGCGAGTGATGTGCCAGCCCCATGCGAGCAGAAGCCCGCGAATTCTGTCGGAGTCGACGTTCCCAGATGGTCCGAGATTCGGCCTGGCCGACCAAATGCCGGGCTCTTACATCATGGGTTCATCTAGGGTCGCTCCAATGCGCCCCTTGTCACCTGACTAGTCACGCCCATGCCAAATGCGGACCGCCGAGCGCCCATCTCCAACTCCGCAACCGCGTTTCCCATCGAGCGCCGTCGGGCTAGCTACGGAAAAACGGCAAAGGGTTGCGGCCCGCCTGTCACTGGTTGGGGCCGTGGTCACCCATGCCGCCACCTGGCCGGGACCTTGATCGATCGAGATACTAGCCAACGTATCGGGGAATGAGCCCGCGTTGACAAGCTCTCCTCTCCTCACCACGGTTTTTCCGTGAAGATCAATATCCTTGTGGCCCCCCTTCTCTCTGCGCTCCTGCTAGCCATGCCATGGGCATCACAAGGCAGTGAGGGCTCCGCCTCCAAGACCGAACCATGGGATGAGCGCGCTGGGGACGCCCTTGGAGCCTCATCGCCCGCGAGGAGTACCTCGCTCATCGATGGGAAGAGTCCGGCATCGATGGCAGCTGACCCGGCTGCCGAGAAGAGGGCATGGAAGACGACCGCCGCCACTGGGAGCCTGCATGCCGGCAAGGAGGCCAAGGCGACCGCCGACGCCACCGGGGGCCTGCATGCCGGCAAGGATGCCAAGGCGACCGCCGCCACTGGGAGCCTGCATGCCGGCAAGGAGGCCAAGGCGACCGCCGCCACTGGGAGCCTGCATGCCGGCAAGGAGGCGAAGGCTGCCGCCGACGCCACTGGGGGCCTGCATGTCGGCAAGGAGGCGAAGGCTGCCGCCTCCTGTGCTCCTCAATGTTTCGCCGCCTATGCCAAAGCCTTCGATCTCCTTGCCATGGACCGACCAATCGAGGCCGCCTCGTTGCTGCGGGGCACGATCCCGACCATAGACGAGCCCCTTCTCCTCTCCTCTGCAACCACGCTTCTCGATCTCGCCGAAGCCCGAGCCGCTCGCATGGCGGAGTACCCCAGAGGCATCCTCGAAAGCCGTATCCGGGACGGCCGCTTCCCCTTCATCGCATGGAGCACAATCGGCTCGATCGTGGGGGGCACCATGATGGGAGCCGCCCTCGATCTGCCCGACGCTCGCTCCAACGTACTCATGGTCATGGGCATCACGGGCACGGGCCTTGCCGCGAGCATCCTTGGCAGCAGGGAAGCATCGATCACGCCCGCCACGGCAAGCCTCTATGCAACCGGTCTCGCGGTCGGAGGCTTCAGCGCCTGGAATTTGGCGCATATGCTCGAGGCATCCAACAAGAGCACGGCGGGAGCCGGCATCGCCGGCCTTGCCGTGGGGGGGGCTCTAGGCTACCTGGCTGGCTCGGCCTGGGAGCCCACACCGGAGACGTCCACCCTGATTGCATCGGCCCTGGCCTGGGGAACGGCATCGGGAATGCTGCTGCTGCCCGCCTTCGGTCTCGAAAGCCGCCTTGCCCGTCACGGCACCATGCTCGGAGGAAGCGTGCTTGGGATGACCTTGGGCACGGTCGCGGCTAGACGAGTCGAGATCAGCCGCACGCGAATCTTCTTCTCGAATCTCGGAGCACTAGTCGGAGGCCTTGGCCTCGGCGGCCTGGGGATCGCGATCCTCGACGACAGGCCGGCGGCGCTCATACCGCGGGTCGTTCCAGCCATGACGATCGCCGGCATCATCGGTGGTGGTTCCCTGGCTTTGCTACTGACTAGGGACATGGACGATGGCGCCACAACGGCCGAGCACACCCTCTTCACGCAGGGTGCCTTGCTGGAGATACGAGACGGGAACATAGGGGCCGGCATGCCCAGGCTATACTTTCTACCCATGTCGAGGGGGCTCGCTGGAGTCGGAGTTACGATCATCGCAGGAGAGATCTAGCTCGCAGAAGGTCGGTGTCGACATCAGCCGGAACCGGTGCGCTCGCACTTCGGAGCCACAGATGAAAGAAGAACCTTACATCTATGCTCCCGCGACCTCGAGGAAGCTGCCGGCTCGACTGCGGCGCTACCTACGCGTCGAAGCCCATGTCTTCCATCCCGCGTTCATCATTGCCTTCAATTTCGCAAGCAGCATCCCATACGGAGTCCTCGGGAAGCTCCGGGTGATGGCTTACCGGGCCGCCGGGTTCAAGGGAATACATCCGCGTACCAGGATGCATGGCCCCGTCGAGATCCGCGGAGGAGGAGACGTCTACGGCCGGCTGACCATAGGTGAAGGAACAACCATCAACTCACCTTGCCTTCTGGATCTGAACGCGCCCATCACCATAGGCCGTCGAGTCGGAATTGGTCACCACGCGATCATCGTGACGAGCGCCCACGATCTGGGAGGACCAAGGGAGCGACGAGGCCGCGTTCGCCCCCGTGCGGTCACCGTCGGCGACGGCGCATGGATCGGCGCAAGGAGCACCATTCTGCCTGGCGTCACCGTTGGGACAGGCGCCGTGATTGGCGCGGGGGCGCTGGTCACCCGCGACGTCCCGGCACACTCCCTCGTTGCCGGCGTTCCGGCCAAGGTGATCAAGGAGCTCGACTCCAGGGACACGGTGCCGCCCTTCTCCCTTGCGGACTGATTCCTCCGAAAGATCGCCCACTCGAGGTGGGATCTTATTAAGGAAGGAATGTCGGAAAACCAAAGTTCACGATTGTGGGTTGCGAAGACGAACGGTTGGCGGTAGCTTCCCCCACCTTCCGGCCTTGTCATCGGGCATCTCGCCCATTGGCCGTTCCGTTCGCATTCGAATCAGCCCATGGTCGACGCAACACGACATGACAAGCCCACTTTGAGGCTGTCCTGGGTCAGCCACCCAGCACGCCGAGAGCCATTGAAGGCCGCCCTTGCCATCATCGTGGCGATCGGCATGGCTGTTTCGGTGACTCTTTGGGCGGGCCTCTGGCTCGGGGCCCTGTCCTTCATCGTGATTGTGGCCTCGGTGCACGGCTTCCTCTTTCCTGTCTGGTACAGGATCTACGAGGATCACCTCTCCGTTCAGACCTTCTTTGGAGCTCAGCAGAGGTCTTGGAAGGCTGTGCGGCGATCGGATGCCGGCAAGCATGGCGTTCATCTAAGTCCCTTCTCCACACCGAACTGGCTCGACGGAACACGCGGCATCTACGTTCGCTTCGGCGACAACCGCGAGGATGTTCTGGCCGCAATCGATGGAATGATCGAGTCCGCGCATGGTGAGCGAGCCTCGAGCAGCCGGCCCTCGGCCACCAGCCAGCTGGACGATCAAGAGCAGCCGGCCCAACCGAACCTTGGCCGTCACCGTCTCGCCACCATCAAGCCGCGAATGGAGAGCCGGGCCCCATGAGCATGGATCGAGTCAGCTGGCCTATTCCGGGGAACGCCCCCGTGGAGCCAAGGGATCCCGCCGACGCGCTGGCCGAAGCTCTTTCCGAAGAGGATAGGAAGCTGGTGGACTGGGTCGCGGACCAGGCGGTCTCTAGACGCCTGACCGCTCCGGTCATCTTCCTGCTCGAATCCAGCAAGCCTCTGAACTACGTATCCAGCCAGCTGCTCGTATTCCTTTCGCCAATGCTTGGAACCTTCATCCCGAAGGTCAAGTACGACCGGCTGGTCGAGCTTTTGGAAAAGCGCGCCTTCATCGAGGTATTGCTGCGCGCCGTGGAGTCCCGCGAGGACGAGTTTCTCGCGGATAGAAGAGCCAAGAAGGAGGCGGCCAGAGCCGCGAGAAGAGCCGGCCGCGCCGCCAAGTGAACTTTCGCCCGGGCGCCCGACGAGAGAGAGAAGCAGATGGGAACAAAGGACTTCGCGAACATACGATCGGTACTCGCCACTGACTGCGGGTCAACTACAACCAAAGCAATACTCATAGAGAAGGTGGGAGAAGAGTATCGGCTCGTTACCCGTGGCGAGGCCCCGACAACCGTCGAGGCTCCCTTCGAGGACGTTACGAAGGGCGTTCTAAACGCCATCAAGGAGGTAGAGGAGCTACGAGGCCGCAAGTTCTTGAGCGACGACGGCGAAAAGATACTGACGCCACAGGACGGAGATGTGGGGGCCGACGTCTATATCTCCACCTCCTCGGCTGGCGGCGGCCTTCAGATGATGGTGGCCGGGGTCGTCCATGCGATGACCGCCGAATCCGCCGCCAGGGCCGCCCTTGGGGCCGGCTCGATTGTCATGGACACCCTGGCATCCAACGATCATCGCCTCCCACACGAGAAGATCGAAACAATACGACACCTTCGCCCAGACATGATCCTCCTCGCCGGAGGCGTGGACGGCGGAACGATCAAGCATGTGGTCGAGCTAGCCGAGCTACTGGCCTCCGCCAACCCACGCCCCCGCCTGGGAATCGCTTACAAGCTGCCGATCATCTATGCCGGGAACAAGGCGGCGAGGGAGGCGGTCGCCGAGCAGCTCGAGGACAAGAGCGATCTCACCATGGTCGAGAACCTCCGGCCGGAGCTGGAGCGCGAGAACCTTGGCCCGGCGCGAGACAAGATCCATGACCTCTTCATGGAGCACGTCATGCAGCAGGCGCCTGGCTACAACAAGCTGATGGCCTGGACGGATGCTCCTATCATGCCCACCCCGGGTGCGGTCGGGAAGCTCATCGAGCATGCCGCCAAGCTGAACAACATCAACGTGGTAGGTGTCGACATAGGCGGAGCCACCACCGATGTCTTCAGCGTTTTCGACGGTATTTTCAACCGCACCGTCTCGGCGAACTTGGGGATGAGCTACAGCATGTCCAACGTGCTGGCCTCGGCGGGCATGGAAAACATCTTGCGCTGGGTCCCCATGGATCTCGATGAGCCGGAGCTACGCAACCGAATTGGCAACAAGATGATCCGGCCCACCACCATCCCGGCGGAGCTGGAGGAGCTCAAGGTAGAGCAAGCACTGGCCCGCGAAGCCCTGCGGCTGGCATTTCAGCAGCACAAGGAGTTCGCCGTCAGCCTGAAGGGCGTCCAGAAGCAGCGCACCATCTCCGACGCCTTTTCCCAGGACGTCGGCGGCGAGACTCTCGTCGACATGATGAGCCTAGACCTCATCATAGGCTCCGGCGGTGTCCTTAGCCACGCTCCGAGACGCTCGCAGAGCATGCGCATGATGATAGACAGCTTCCTGCCGGAAGGGGTCACGAGGATAGCGGTCGACTCGATCTTCATGATGCCTCATCTGGGCGTCCTCTCGGAGGTAAACGAACACGCCGCCGTGGAGGTCTTCGATCGTGATTGCCTCATCTACCTAGGCACATGCGTAGCTCCCATAGGTCGCGGCAAGGCAGGCAAGGAGGTGATGAAGATCACCCTCAGCATGCCCGACGGCAGAAGCGTCGAGAAGACCATGCTCTTCGGCGAGCTGGCTCTAATCGATTTGCCGCTGGGTCAGCCCGCCAGGGCCCGAATCGAGCCTCGTCGAGGCTGGGATATCGGAGAGGGACCCGGCAACCCCCTTGAATGCGACATACACGGAGGCGTAGTCGGCGTCATCCTTGACACCAGAGGCCGCCGGCCGATGCACATCCCAGAGGACCACAAGGAGCGGGTAGAGAAGTTGAATGCCTGGAGCCGAGTGGTCGATGAGTACCCAGATATCGATTCACCCGAGAAGATGGCGGCCGGTCAGTAGGCGTAACCGTTGTTCAGCAGCAGTCATCTCGCTACCTCCAGCAGGTCGTAAGCCATGGCGAAGAAGAAGGCGAATGTTTTCACCCCAGGGTTGAAGGTCAGCCCCGAGACCGTAGTGACAAAAGAGAGACGCCTGCCGATCCCAGGTCAGCTGCTCGTGGACAAGGGAGCGAAGGTAGCCTCGAAGGACATCATTGCCCGCACGGAGCTTCCCGGCAAAGTGCAGATGTCCAACGTGGCGAACGTTCTCTCGCTCCTCCCCGGCGAAGTCCCCGACGCGATGATCAAGAAGGATGGGGACAAGGTGGAGAAGGGGGAGGTCATCGCCGAGAAGCGCAGCTTCTTCGGGCTCTTCAGGGGCATCGCCAAGTCGCCCATGGACGGCACGATCGAGGCCGTTTCCAGGATCACCGGCCAGGTTACCGTGCGAGGCACGCCGACACCGGTCGAGGTCGCCGCATACCTCGATGGCGACGTCGTCGAGGTGTTCCCCAACGAGGGCGTGTTGGTGCGTACCAAGGCGACCTTCATCCAGGGCATCTTCGGATTGGCCGGAGAGAGGCACGGCGAGCTCAGACTCCTGTCGAGTTCCCCCGACCAGCCGCTGAAGGAAGATGACATTCCAGACGACGTCGAGGGACAAATCATCGTCGCCGGCTCCTACACCGACCAAGCCGCCTTCCGACGAGCCATGGAGTGCGGGGCCAACGGCGTAGTCGTGGCCGGCATGGACTACAGCGACATCAAGGACATCCTCGGGTACGAGGTGGGCGTCGCCGTCACCGGTAACGAGCCTCTGTCCACTACCTTGATAGTGACCGAAGGCTTCGGCCATATCGACATGGCCCACGCAACCTTCGATCTGCTGGCCAAGAACGCCGGACGAGTGGCATCGATCAATGGCGCGACGCAAATCAGAGCGGGCGTCATTCGACCGGAAATAGTCATCTCTCTAGAGGACCAAGTCACGGACGAGGAGGCCGAGAAGGCCGAGGAGGTAGTCGGGATCGACGCCGGATCGCTGGTTCGAGTAATCCGCGTCCCGAACTTCGGCCGCCTGGGCCGCGTGGTGGAGCTTCCACCGGAGCTCACGGTGCTGCCCACCGAGAGTAAGGCCAGGGTCCTGACAATAGAGTTCATCGACGACGGCCAGAAGTTCACTCTGCCAAGGGCCAACGTCGAGAGGATCGAGGAGCGCTAGTAATGAGGGCCTACGAAATGACGCGTCCTTTGCCCCTTCTTCTTCCGCTTGCGCTAGCACTAGCGCTCGCCCTTCCCGCGACCTCCTTCTCCCAAGAGGAAGATAGAGCTCCAATCACCGATTCCGCCGGTGAGGAGGCAGAGCCTTCGCAGCCCGGGACCGAGCCTTCCGTAGCCGAGCAGGCGGATGCGGTCCAAGAGGCCGGTGCCGAGCCTGCCGAAGCTGAACGCCCAGACGCGGCCCAAGAAGCCGTCGCCGAGCACGCAGCCGTGACCGAAGAGCCCGACGTCGTGGCCACCGAAGCCGAGCCTGCCGAAGCCGAGCACGCAGACGCGACCGACGAGCCCGAAGCCGAGCCTGCCGAAGCCGAGCACGCGGACGCGACCGACGAGCCCGAAGCCGACGTCGAAGCCGAAGCCGTTGCTGCCGAGGACGGCGAGGTCGAGGTCGATGCGGAAGCCGCCATCGACGAGCTGGAGGCCGAGGAACTCGTCGATCCAGATATGGAGGAGACGGTGGCACTCGAGGAGCCCTTGCCGCCAACCCGGCTCACGGCTTTCGACACGCCCAATAGCGCGGGCGACTCCATCACCCTGCAATGGGTCCCGGCCCCGAACGAGGACGAGGCCGGAATAGTCCGCTACGAGGTCATGCGTTCACAGAGCCCCGATGGTCCTTGGGAGCTGGCGGCCGATCTCACGCGCGGCGCAATGGGCACTCGAGACTCGATGCGAATAGAGACGGGCGAGACCTACTACTACATGGTGGTCTCCGTGACTCTCGACGAACAGCGCGCCGAGAGCGAGATAGTCAGCGCAATCCCAGAGGCCCAGTGGTTCCACCGGGGCCGATGGTTCATCTTGCTCCTCGGCCTCCTCGTTTGCGGAGCCATCCTCTTCAATATAGCCAGGGCTCGCCGAGGCGAAGAGCTCTACGTTCGCCGAATCGCGGGCCTAGAGAGCGTGGAGGAAGCGATTGGTCGTTCCACGGAGATGGGCAAGCCAGTGCTCTACGTCCCGGGAATTCGAGACATGGACGACATCCAAACGATAGCGTCCATGAGCATTCTCTCCCACGTGGCCAAGCTCACCGCCGAGTACGACACCCCCATACTCGTCCCCAACACCCGGGCGGTCGTCATGTCCACGGCCCAGGAGGTGGTCAAGCAGGCCTACCTCGACGCCGGAAGACCGGACGCCTACAACGTGGAGAACATTCGCTATCTCACCGACGACCAGTTCGGCTACGTGGCCGGCGTCGACGGCATAATGATTCGTGACAAGCCCGCGGCGAACTTCTTCCTCGGGGCCTTCTTCGCGGAGAGCCTGATCCTCGCGGAGACCGGCGCATCGACGGGAGCGATACAGGTCGCTGGAACGGCAATGCCATCGCAGCTTCCCTTCTTCGTGGCCGCCTGCGACTACACGCTCATTGGTGAGGAGCTCTTCGCGGCTAGCGCCTATCTCTCTCGCGAGCCTCAAAACTTGGGCTCTCTCAAGGGACAGGACTGGGGCAAGCTCGTCTTCATGATAGCGATCGTCCTGGGGGGAATCGGCGCAACGACGGCGGCATGGCACGTCCACGTAGACTCGCCGGCGGCCTACGAACAGTTCATCGAGGCTCGCGGCATTCCCGATACGGACGCCGAAGCTCTAGAAGCGGCCTTGCAAGCGGAGATCGGGTCCTTGCGAGCAGAAGTGATGGACGAGAAGGGATTGGATCCCGAAGAAGAAATCGAACCGGACGAGCGTGCCGCCGTCGAGAATGAAACAATGGTTCGTTTCGAGCAGAGGTTCGGCGCATCGCCGAGCCAAATTCGAACGGCACCGAGCGTTCGCGCCTTCTTGGCCGCGCAACCCGAGGAGCTCTCCACGATAGATACGCTCCCCGAGGCGCTACGCCAGAGCTGGATCCTTGTTCGCGACAGGCTCGAGCAGGAAGGTGAGTTCGAGGGCTTGAGACCGTACGAACGCGACGAGAAGATCAACGAGACCTTCGAAGAGAAGCTTCAGGAAGAGTTTGGCGCGAGCGAGGCTCAGCTTCGTAGCGCCGTGCGCAAGAGACGGTTTGATCCCGACTCCTGGTGGAACCTCGCCTCCTGGTGGCGGTCGGAGTAGCAATGAAAAAGAGAGTCCCCCTAATCATCGTCTTCGTCACTGGTGTGGCGATGATCGTCCAGTTCTTCATTCCTCCCTGGCCGTTCAGCGACCTCGCGGAGACGGTCCAGACATGGGTTCGCGTGATCATGGCGGGAGCCATGGCGCTAGGTATCGCGAGTCTTCTTGCGGTGAACTTGAACAAGATTTACCGGCAGCGAGAAGGCTGGCCCTACAGCATCGTGACCATCTTCGGTGTCTTCTTGATGGCCGCGATGGGCTTCATCTGGGGTCCAGGCGAAACCTACCGCATCCCCGTCGACTCGCCCGCGGCCTTCGACGGGTTCACCCAAGCAAACCAAGTGGATCCCGGCGATCCCGATGCCGTGGCCCAGGCCCTCGACGAGGAGATTGCATCTCTTAGGGCCGAGGTCGAGGACCGCGCCGAGGAAGGCGTCACCGAGGGGGCCATCCTGCGGGAGGTGAACCTCCGCTTCCAGAGACGATGGGGCGCAAGCCCCTTGCAGATCCGTCTAGCGCCAACAGTACGCGAGTACATCGAGGAGCAGCCGGAAGGGCTCCGCTCGCACTCGCTGGTCGAAGAGGCGCTCGAAGCGAATCAGCAAGCGGTCTACGACAGACTCGTCGATGCGGGAGAGATGGAGGGCCTCGACCTCGACCAACGTCAGGAGCTCGCGGAGAGCGTGTTCGAAGCAGAGTTCACCGAAACCTGGAACATGGCTCCTCTCGATATGCTGGCCGCCGCTACACACGATCAGAGAAACCCCTTTTTCTGGGGCTATCAGTACCTCTACTACCCTCTTTCGGCGACGATGTTCAGCTTGCTCGCTTTCTTCGTGGCCTCGGCCGCGTTCAGGGCGTTCAGAGCACGTACGGCGGAGGCCACACTCCTCCTAGTCGCCGCGTTCTTCGTGATGCTCGGGCGAGTGCCACTTGGCACGTACATAGGCCAGTGGGTCCCGGACTTGGCCCAGTGGATCATGAACGTACCCAACACCGCCGGAATGCGAGCCATTATGATCGGGATCGCTCTGGGAACGGTCTCGTATTCTCTGCGCATCATACTTGGCTACGAGCGGCCCTACCTCGCCGGTGGCAAGGACTAGAGACGACGCCGATACGGAACGAGCACAAAGCGCTCCACTCCCGGAGACTGTTATGGATATCAAGCAGAACTTTTCCAACTACAAATGGTTGATCCTCGCGATGCTCGTGATTGCAGCGATCCTAGTCGCGATCGGAGCTCCCACCCTGGTGCCGATATGCGTCGCGATAGCTGGTATCGTGCCCGTGCTCGTACCCGATCGCAGGATGATCTTCCTCTTGATCGCCGTCTTCGTGGTGCTTCCGCTGATGTACCCAATGTACCTGGATACGGATGTAACCCCCGAGGTCAAAAGCATGTATGACGCCATCGAGGAGCTGGAGAGCGGCAGCGTCATACTGATGTCATTCGACTTCGACCCAGCCACTCGGCCGGAACTCTATCCGGCAGCCCTGGCGTTCATGCGCCACTCTGTCCAAAGAGGCCACAGGATAATCACGATGGCCCTCTGGCCGCTCGGAGTCTCCCTTGCGGAAGAAGCGGTAAGAGACGTGATCATAGATGATTGGAACGTAGAGAACCCGGACAGAACCTATGAGTATGGCCAGGACTACGTCCACTTGCCCTACATGCCTGGCGGGATCGTCGTCATCAATCAGCTCATCACCTCATTCGACGAGAACTTTCCTCGAGACATCAGAAACACTCCCATCGAAGACATCGCCGCAATGCGCGGTGTCACGAACTTGATGGACATAGATTTCGTTTTCGCGCTCTCGTCCGGCGACCCCGGCCTGCGCGACTGGATCATGGGAGGAGCCGACCGCGCCAACAGGCGCGTGGCCGGGGCAGCCACGGCCGTAGCCGCCCCCGAGTTCTATCCCTACATACACGCCGGGCAGCTGGTGGGCCTCATGGGCGGCCTCAAGGGCGCTTCCGAGTATGAAGAGCTAATCGGCATTCTCGGCACGGCGACAGCGGGCATGGACGCGCAGTCCCTGGCACACCTGGCCATCATCGTCTTCATCATCGTCGGCAACGCCATGTTCTTCATGGATCGGCGAAGGACCAGGTTCTAGGCTCCCGCCAACAAGGAAACTCCCAAGGTTCGAAGAAGGAATCACACCGAGTAGACGAGGTCTCCCAAAATGCAAGAACTGGCCACCGCAGACCTTATTGGGCTCTGGATAGCCGCAATCCTGACCCTCTTCATCTTCTCCTTCTTGTACAAGGACAACCCCCTCTACAAACTCGCGGAGCACCTCTTCGTGGGTGTATCGGCGGGCTACATCCTGGTGCGAGCCTGGAACGACGTCCTCGTTCCACAGCTATTCCAACGCATATGGGTACCGGGGTTCCGTGAGTTCACCTGGGAGGGGCTCCTCGTCGTGATACCGGCCGCTCTGGCCATCATGATGCTGATGCGCCTCGTAAAGAGCGCTGCCTGGATCAGCCGCTGGCCGCTGGCCTTCATCATGGGAGTTACATCCGGTCTCTACCTCATGATGTTTCTCCAGACCAACGCTCTTCAGCAGATACGCGCCACCATGGTCCCCTTCGTGGCGGCGGAAGGCGACTGGTGGCATATCCTGACCTACCTCGGGCCCGTGCTCGCGCTATTGGTCTTCATCCTGGTAGCCATGATCGCGCTTCGGGAAAGCATAGAGGTCTTGTATCGTAGGTGGAACATCCTGCTCCCAGCCTACCTGGCCGTCGCCGGGATCATCCTCATATACGTAGTGGCTGTCCGCCAGACCCCGGATGAGGTGGCCCTCATTCAAAACGAGAGCTTCAACAACGTGCTCCTTTTCCTCGGGGTGCTCTCCGGCCTGGTCTACTTCTTCTTCAGCAAGGCACATACCGGCGCCTTTGGCGTCACCGCCAAAGTCGGCATCTACTTCCTGATGATGGCCTTCGGCGCGAGCTTCGGCTACACGATCATGGCGCGTATTTCGCTGCTCATCGGACGAAGCCAGTTCCTGATAAACGAGTGGGGACAAGAGGCAATAGCGCAAACCCCCCCAACGGTCTCGATTGTGTTGATAGCGGCCCTCGTCATAACCATTGTCGGCGTCGCCATACGGGTGAGACACGAGCCCACGGCCTAGCCGCTTACAGGCATCTCCATAAGGGGCTCTCTCTTTTATTGCCCCCAGGCTTTCGCGGATGGCCGCCTCTTTGGGGCGGCCATCTTGTTTTCTTGCCTCGCTCATGCGTGCTTTTCCGCGTTGGCGCCGCCGGGTCTAGCGCTCAGTGTTGGATCATGGACCCCAGAGACGAGCACGGCGGCAAAGAAAAGAAGATAAAGCCCGCGGACCAACGCGGAGACAACGGTGGTCTCTTCGGACGAGGCCCCCTCCGCTTCCTCTACGAGCACAGGCCGGGAGATCCTACCTTGCTGCCACCCGAGGCGGGACGAACCCCGGAGCATAGCTACCATGGCCGAAGCGGCTTCAGAGCGGGCGATGTGAGCCCAAGACAGCTAACAGAGAAAGCAAGATCCCCTTTGTTCCTCCTGGCGGTAGTCGTAGCCATCGTGCTCGCGGCATTCCTTCTTAGCCTTGCTTTCTAGACGGCTATCCCCGTGCGCAACCGGCCTTCGGGCTTTCGTGAAGGTCCACAAGGAGCCCCGCTTCCGGTGACATCAGCACTTGGAATCCTGGGCTCCTAGCCAGACCCCGGCCCACAAAGCGGCCGATCAGAGTTCGATCGACCCTTGATCGCGTCCTTTCTACTTGCGGGTCTCGATTCTCTCGGCTAAGTATCGCTGCGAGTATTTCGCAGGCCGGAGGCATCCGGGTCCCGCCAGACCATCACATTCCAGAGAATGCAAACGAGGTCAGCGGGGAAGCCAGGCAATGAGCCGGCCTATTTGTGAAGCGTCCGAGGACGCGGACAACATAAGGAGAGGATCGCAAAATGGCCGATACCAACCAGCAAACCGTTGCACCACTACCGGAGTTCGCCGAGAAGGCGCACGTCAAGTCCTTCGAGCAGTATCAGAAGATGTACGAGCAATCGATCAACGACCCAGATGGGTTCTGGTCGGAGATCGCGGGGCAGTTCGAGTGGAAGGAGAAGTGGAGCAAGGTTCGTGAGTTCACATTCGAGCCTCCCGTCGACATCAAGTGGTTCCTAGGCGGCAAGACGAACGTCTCGGTCAACTGCCTCGACCGCCACCTCGAGAAGCGCGGTGACCAGACCGCCATCATCTGGGAAGGCAACGAGCCCGGTGAGGACTCCAAGCTCACTTACCGAGAGCTCTACGAAGAGACCTGCCGACTCGCCAACGCCCTCAAAGAGCAAGGCGTCAAGAAGGGTGACCGAGTCTGCATCTACATGCAGATGATCCCAGAGGTCGCCGCCGCCTGCCTCGCTTGCGCCCGCCTCGGCGCCGTCCACTCCGTGGTCTTCGGCGCGTTCAGCGCGGATGCTCTACGCGACCGCATCCAGGACTCGGAGTGCAGCGTCCTCATCACCCAGGATACCGCTCTTCGCGGCAAGAAGAACGACATCCCGATGAAGACAAATGCCGACAAGGCCGTCGCCGAGTGCCCCAGCATTCAGAAGGTCGTCGTCGTCAAGAGGACCGGCAACGAGGTCCCCATGAAGGAAGGGCGGGACGTCTGGTATCACGACATCACCAAGGACAAGCCCACCGACTGCGAGCCCGAGTGGGTGGACTCCGAGGATCCCCTCTTCATCCTTTACACCTCAGGCTCGACCGGCAAGCCCAAGGGCGTGCTCCACACGACCGGCGGCTACATGGTCTACGCGGCCACCACCTTCAAGTACATCTTCGACTATCACGAGGGCGACATCTGGTGGTGCACGGCCGACATCGGCTGGATCACCGGCCATAGCTACATCGTGTACGGCCCGATGGCCAACGGCGCCATCACCCTCATGTACGAAGGCGTGCCCACCTACCCCGACGCCGGCCGCTTCTGGCAGGTCTGCGAGAAGCACAAGGTCAACCAGTTCTACACGGCCCCGACCGCCATCCGTGCGCTCATGCGCGAGGGCGAGGAGTTCCCGAAGAAGTACGATCTCTCCAGCCTCAAGGTGCTGGGCAGCGTGGGTGAGCCCATCAACCCCGAGGTCTGGAACTGGTACCGGAACAACGTCGGCGGCGGAAAGATCCCCGTGGTCGATACGTGGTGGCAGACCGAAACCGGCGGCATTTTGATCACGCCATTGCCGGGCGCCCACACACTCAAGCCGGGCAGCGCCTCCCGTCCCTTCTTCGGCGTCGAGCCGGTCGTCGTCGACGACCAAGGCAACGAGGTCCCCGACGGCACGAGCGGCAAGCTCTGCATCAAGAAGGCCTGGCCGGGCATCATGCGCACCACCTACGGTGACCACGAGCGCTTCGTACAGACCTACTTCTCGACCTATAGGGGCATGTACTTCACCAGTGACGGCGCCCGCCGGGATAAGGACGGCGACTACTGGCTGCTCGGTCGAGTGGACGACGTCATCAACGTCTCCGGCCACCGCATGGGCACCGCCGAGGTAGAGAGCGCCCTCGTCTCCCACCCGGCCGTCGCCGAGTCCGCCGTCGTGGGCTTCCCCCACGAGATCAAGGGCCAGGGAATCTATGCCTACGTCACCCTGAAAACCGGCCAGGAGTACACGGACGAGCTGAAGAAGGAGCTGGTCAAGCACGTACGCACGGAGATCGGGCCAATAGCAAGCCCGGACGTCATCCAGTGGGCGCCGGGTCTGCCCAAGACCCGCTCCGGCAAGATCATGCGCCGCATCCTCCGCAAGATCGCCGAGGGTGAGCCCGACAAGGTGGGCGATGTGAGCACGCTGGCCGACCCGAGTGTGGTCGAGAACCTCGTCTCCGAGTACAGGAAGGCCATCGGAGGCTAGGACTAGCCATCAGAATCAGATGAACTAGGGCGCTCGCTGACGCGGGCGCCCTTTTTCGTGCTGCCTCGATGGGAGCCAAGCTTTACGGTGTCGGGGCGCGGGCGCGATTGTTCGCAGTCCAGAAGCCCTGCCCGCTGCACGCTGCAGGTCTCGCGATACGCCGTACACGGCACGCGATTCACGCTCGCCCTCGCGGTCGACGTTTCGGGCTTACGCTATCTTTGCAATTCGGATCCGCGCCATCCATGGTCCGGCACCATGGCCGCCGGCCTGGTTTGAGAGTACACTCTCGCCTTCGCCACACCGGAATGGAGAGCGACTCGCGGTCATCCTCGCAACGAGCGGCCGCCTGCCCTCCGAGCAACCTCTAAAAGGGAGCCTGCATGCAAGACCTAGTCGCTAAACGATTTAGGGAGATCGCGCCGGCGGCCGACTTCGTCTCGCTGCGCCTCTTGGAGTCCGTCCAGCAGGATATCGGCGTGCGTGACGACGTCCTGCTTCCAGTAGAGACATGCCTCGATGCCGGCGCGATGATTACGGTCTTCGCGGGCGGTGGCCTTGGCTACGCGGCCACCAGCGATCTTAGCTCCTCGGGCCTTGCCAGGGCAGCCGCAAGAGCCCTCGAGTGGGCAAGGCTCTCGGCGGGTCGCCTAGTACTGGATGTCTCGAAAGTCGAGATGCCTTGCCCCCAAGGCTCCTACGAGAGCCCCGTCGAGATACCCTGGAACCAGGTCCCCGTCTCCGAAAAAAGCGACCTGCTTCTAAGGGCATGCGCCGCGGCGAAACGCTCCGATTCCATCGTGAGCAGGGAGCTGTTTCTCGCATACCATCAGGTCGACTCCCTGTACCTGACAGCCAATGGCAACGAAACGCGGCAGCGCCTCCATCTTCTCGTCCCCCACATCAGCGTGACCGCCAATCGCGGCAGCGAGAGCCAAACGAGAACTCTGGGTCAGCTGGCCCTTGCCCGCCAAGGCGGCTTCGAGCTGCTCGCTTCCATCGATTACGAGGGGCGCGCTCCCATTATTGCCGACGAGGCGAGAGAGCTACTCGATGCTCCAAACTGTCCATCCAGGCGAATGGATCTCTTGCTCTCCTCGGACCAGATGCTGATCCAGATCCATGAGTCCATAGGTCATCCGCTCGAGCTCGATCGTATTCTCGGCGACGAGCGCAACTACGCCGGCAGAAGCTTCGTCACGTTGGACATGATCGGCACCTACCAGTACGGCTCGAATCTACTCAATGTCTCCTATGACCCCCTGGAAGGTCAGTTCGCCACATTCGCTTTCGATGATGAAGGGCTTGGCGCCGAGCGCCAGCTCATCATCGAGAACGGACGGCTCCTTCGCCCCCTTGGCGGAACGATCTCTCAGGCAAGGGCCAACACGAGCGGAGTCGCCTGCTCCAGGGCAGACAGTTGGAACCGCCCGCCCATCGACCGGATGGCCAACCTCAACGTGGAGCCGGGCGAAAGCTCTCTTCAGGAGCTTGTCTCGAGCGTTGAGCGCGGCGTTTTCATGCAGACCAACCGCTCATGGTCCATCGACGACTCTCGCAACAAGTTTCAGTTCGGCTGCGAGCGGGCGAGACTCATCGAGAATGGAAAGCTCGGCCCCGTCGTGAAGAACCCGAACTATCGCGGCATATCGGCGAGCTTCTGGAGATCGCTGAAGGGGGTCGGCAACCGAGACACCTTCGAGATCATGGGCACCCCGTACTGCGGCAAGGGCGAACCCAATCAAGTCATGTTCGTTGGCCATGCTTCCCCCGTCTGCCTATTCGGCGACATCGAGGTCTTTGGAGGTGAGTCATGACGCTGGAAACGCGCGACTCGTTTTACGCCCTGGCTGATGAGCTGCTGGGAAGACGCCGAGAAGGAGAGGAGATGCGCCTCTCTTTCCAGGGCGAGGAATCGGACTTCGTAAGGTTCAACAACGCCGCGATTCGGCAACCGGGCAGCGTAAGACAGCTGCATTTGTCGATGGAGCTGATTCGGGGCAAGAGGCATTGCCGCGCGCATGTAGTGCTCTCTGGGGATAGGGCGCTCGACGGCTCCAGGCTCCGCGACGTCTTGGAGCGTCTCCGCGTCGATCTGGGCTCTCTTCCCGAGGACCCATACCTCATTCTTCCCGATGATCCGCGTTCCACGGAGCAAGTAGGCGAGGATAGGCTTCCCAAAGCCGAAGAGGCCGTCGAGGAGATCCTCGATGCGGCCTCGGGGACGGACTTCGTGGGCATCTTTGCCTCCGGAGGGCTATTCAAAGGTTTCGCAAGCTCCCTGGGACAGAAGAGCTGGTTCTCCTCTCATCCTTTCAATCTGGACTTCAGCATCTACGCTCACGAGGACAAGGCCCTCAAAGAGAGCCTAGCGGGGCTCGAGTGGAACGGCGCAACCTTGCGAGAGAGGCTGGGCTGGGCGCGTGAGAAGCTTCCCATCCTGGATCGCCCCCCAAAGGATATCTCACCTGGCGGCTACAGGGTCTTTCTCGCGCCGGCGGCCATGGAGGAGATACTCAACGTTCTCTCCTACAACGGCTTCGGTCTTCGCTCCCATCGAAGCAAGACGACCTCGCTACTTAGGCTGCTCGAGAACGAAGCTGCCCTCTCGCCTGAAGTAACACTGACGGAGAGCACGAAGAGGGGCCTTGGCCCATCATTCGATGACTCGGGCTTCGTGTGCCCCGATGAGGTCCGCCTCATCGAGGGGGGCAAGCTGACAGGAGCCCTCGTCTCTCCAAGGTCGGCCGTGGAATACGACGTTCCAACGAACGCGGCCTCGTCCGGCGAGCACCCCAGGTCCCTCGAAATGGCGCCTGGAGACATCGCCAAGGACGACGTTTTGGAGAAGCTTGGCGAGGGGATACTCATAGGCAATCTCTGGTACCTCAACTACTCCGACCTCAAGAACTGCCGAATGACGGGCATGACTCGCTTCGGTACCTTCTGGGTCGAAGGTGGACAGATCGTCGCACCCGCGCCGGCAATGCGATTCGACGAGAGCGTATACCGAATGCTCGGAGACAACCTCGAGGGGCTGACCCGAGAGCAAGAGCTGATAATGGATCCCTCGACTTACTCCGCTCGGTCCACAAACTCCGCTCGTGTTCCTGGAGCCATCGTCCGAGACTTCACGCTGACTCTCTGAAAGTCCGCCCATTCCCTTTACTGGGTTTGTGGCCAAACACAGCTCGCTGCGGCGTGACATGCTCGGCTCGAGCGGGAGCATCAACCTTCCTGCTTCTTCATCCAGGATCTTCGAAGGCAACTATCCACCTCCGATGGATCGAGGGCTTCGACCAAGATCGACTTCTTGGGGCTGCTCGAGCCCGCTATCACCGATAGATCGCCTTTTCGTACTCCGAGTTCGGTCGCGAGCAGCGAGAGAAGAGCAGAGTTCGCCTTGCCCCCCTCCGGTGGAGCCGAAACCCTTATCTTGATCCGATCCGCGAGCAGGCCGTCTATCGACGCGCGGCTAGCACCAGGCACGGCCTTGACGCGAATGATCGTCTTGCCGTCTCTAGCCTCCAGAGCCATCGAGAAGTCTGGAACGGAAGAAGCCATCGGTAGAAACTAGCACGAGATTGATCCCGCGAGCCCGAAGGGGCCTTTAAGACCTCGCTAGGTTCCCCTCGACGAATCGAACGTCAAGTGGGAGTGAAACCACTTTGCGGCCGTCCCAGCAACTATACTGA